>JBDTDT010000056.1:0-15894 GCA_039922995.1 Nitrosospira sp.
TCATCAATGTCCTGCAGGGGCGTATGAGTATCGTCGGCCCACGGCCCCATGCGGTGGCGCACAATGAGATCTACCGCAACCTGATAAAGGGTTATATGATCCGCCACAAGGTCAAGCCCGGCATTACTGGATGGGCACAGGTCAACGGCTATCGCGGGGAAACCCGTACCCTGGACAAGATGCAGGCCCGCATCGACCACGATCTCGATTACCTGCGCAACTGGTCCCTGCGCCTCGATCTGCATATCATCCTCAAAACTATCATGGTCGTCTTCAGGGATCGCGACGCTTATTGAACTGCACACTTCCCGCCATAGCTCTTACGGTCTATTGTCTGCAAATTCCACTTCCGCTACCTTCTATGCAGTTTAGGTGATAATCTGCAGTATTTTTCTCTCAGGAAAGAAAAAGACGATTTTAGAAATGGCGCTGCTGAATCTTTCCTATTATCATTTCCTTTGGCTTGCGATTGCTGCCTTCATCACGTTAATGTTGAACGCCCAATATGCCTGCGCTGATGCGGGTGATACGTTCAACGCAACCGTCGGCAGTACGTTCATGTATGATAGTAACGTTTTCCGCATGGCACCGAGCACTCCCTCGGAGAGCCTGACAGGCAAACCTATGAAGTCCGATGAGGTTATAACCTCAACTGCGACGCTTAGCCTGAATAAACTTTATGGCATGCAGCGTTTTCAGGCGAGTGGCAGCCTCGTCGATAACCGCTACCATAATTTCAATTTCCTGAATTTTATCGCCAAAAACTATAATGTAGGATGGGCTTGGTATCTAACTCCTTATTTTCATGGTAACTTGAGCAGTACCCACAAAGAATCGTTGCAAAACTTCGGCAACATTACGGGATTTATAAACTCTTCCAACCGTAATATCCGTACCGACGAGATGCATCGTTTTGACGGCGTGTTTGAACTCAACCGTTCCTTGCATGTTATCGGGGGCGTTTCCGAATCGGTGTTAAGGAATAGTCGGCTTACAACACAGGATTTCGATAACACAGTTCTTTCTTTCGAGGGAGGTCTTCGTTATCTCCTTCCTTCCGGCAGTTCACTTACGTATAAAGCAAGAAGTGGACAAGGCGATTTCTTTAAAAGGCCGGCGCCAATCGGAGGCCCCACTTTTTTTGATACCCGTTTCAACGATATGGAGCATGAGATCATGTTGTCATGGCTTATCACCGGCAAGACCACGATTGACGCGCGTGCCGCGCACTTTGAGCGCAAATATGCACACTTCTCTCAGCGTAATTATTCCGGCTTTGTCGGTAATTTCAATGTTAACTGGGCAATCACCGACAAAACCCGTCTCATTGCGGGTTGGGCACGTGACCTTTCCAATTTTCAGACTGGAAACAACTTCCAGAATTCGCTGTTTTTTCAGCGTTACTCCAGTAGCTATGTTTCTACTGATCGCTTTTCTCTGACACCGGTCTGGCAAATTACTGAAAAAACCGCTCTTCGCCTTCGCTACGAATATAGCATGCGCGATTATCTTGGACCCGTTCTTTCCTTTCCCGATAGCCGCCACGACTCAATACATTCAGGCCAGGTTTCGCTGGATTGGCAACCTGTGCGCGCAATTTCACTCAGTGCCCTGTTGCAGAGGGATCACCGTTCTTCCAATCTGAAGGGTTACGATTATGATAATATCGCGGGCAGCATTTCGGCTAGACTTAATTTCTGATAGGAAGCAGGCAACAAGGGATTAATAATGAACATGTTTAAGGCTTCTCTTTCTGAAATGGTACTTTGTAATCATTGCTTGATAATTTAATTGGTATAAATTGGCACTCGTAATTCTTTATTTACATGGCTGGTAAGCGACATATGCATGCTTCCTCCCAACAGTTAACTTAAGTTGGACTTAAACATTAAGCTCATCAGTGATATGAAACTTGGGTGGATCAGAGTAGCGGCAATTTAGATCATCGCAGAATCAGTCCAAGTCTGCTTTTTTTTAATAGTGAAATATAGATGTGAACCGGCAAAAATTGTGTGAGATGCTGCATTGACGAATATTGATATGTCGTGTATATAATTTTACAAACTTTTTTGCGCGGCCGGAAGAAAACCACCCCAATCAAAATGAGGAACTGGGTGGTCATGAAAACGTAACGCTACATATCTAAGATCGCATCGATTACCGGTTCCCTCGAATAGCTCTGTGCGTTGATGGAATATGGTGTGGTTAATAAAACCTTAGATATTATGGGTCTCTACATTTTTTATTCAAGGTATACATGCAATCCATTCGTCCAAGATTAGTATTTCCAATCCTATTTTTATCGCTTGCGCTTGGACTCGCCGCTTGTGATAAAGAAGCAAAAAAGCCGGCTAGCCAGATAGCCGCTAAAGTTAATTCTGGGGAGATTTCGGTTCACCAAATTAACTATATACTTAGCCGCACGAACGCTGGCGCCGCTACTCCCGAAACCGTGCCGAAGATTCGCCGGGAAATTCTCGATAGACTCGTCGATCAGGAACTCGCAGTTGAACAGGCTGTCGAAAAAAAACTTGACCGGTCTCCTGATGTGCTTATGGCGATCGAAAACGCTCGCCGGGAGATCCTTGCCCGAGCTTATGTTGATCAACTTACAGCGGCCCTTGACAAGCCGAGTGTTGAAGAAGCAAAAAAATACTACGCTGAACATCCGCAGCTTTTTGCCGAGCGGCGCATCTACAATATCCAGGAAATCGTACTTCCCGTAACTAACAGCGGGATTGCAGACCAGCTTCGAGAGTTAGTCGATGGGGGTAAGTCCATGGAAGATATTGCCACCTGGCTCAAGGGCAAGGATATAAAGTTTGCAGCGGGGGGCGCTACCCGGTCTGCCGAACAGATCCCACTTGAACTGCTGCCCAAAATACACCCCCTCAAGGTTGGGCAAGGTTTGATTTTGCAGGGCCCTCAATCCATTACGATAATGCGACTTGCAGCTTCCCAGTCAGTTCCCGTCTCGGAAGAGATCGCATTACCGCGCATTCAACAGTTTTTGGGAAATCAACGGGCATCGGAAGCCGCCAAGCAGGAATTCAAGGTTCTCAAGGCCAAAGCAAAAATTACATATATGGGAGATTTTGCTGATACCGCTAACAGCGCAACATCACAGACGCCAACGAGTCCGGCGGTAGCACGTGCTACAGATACAGGTACGCCAAAATCCACCGCCGATGTTGCCGTCGAAAAAGGTGTCGCCGGTTTAAGGTAAGAGTAACTTACTTCATCAGAGTGATAAGGAAATCTGACATCATGACCCAAGCTACGAGTCGGACGCTGACGTTTTTCGTTGCCCTATTCTGGGGCTTATTAACGGCTAACGTTTTCGCGCAAGACAATCTCGACTATCCCCTTGGTCCGGGCGATATTATGCGCATACAAGTTTTTCAGAATCCTGATCTCATGACTGAAACACGTGTTTCTGAGAATGGCTCCATAACCTACCCGCTAATCGGCGCGGTTGAGGTAGGCGGCCTTTCTATTGCTGCGGCGGAAAAAAAAATTGCGGCCGCACTCAAGAACGGAGGTTTCGTCCAGCAACCCCAAGTTAATATCATTCTCCTTCAAATGCGCGGCAGTCAGGTGAGTGTCCTGGGCCAGGTTAATCGGCCGGGACGTTTCCCGCTTGAAACCCTCAGTCGCGTCAGCGATATGATCGCCGCTGCCGGGGGCGCCACTCCTGGTGGTGACGACTTTGCCATTGTAACGGGGTTGCGTAATGGCAAGCCCTTCCGCAAAGTGATAGATATTCCAGCGCTCTATCTTGGCGAGGCCCCGGAGGAGGACATATTACTCACGGGGGGGGATGTGGTCTATGTGCATCGCGCTCCGGTTTACTATATCTATGGTGAAGCCCAACGCCCGGGCGCCTACCGTATCGAGCGCGGGATGACAATAATGCAGGCCTTGGCTCAGGGGGGCGGTCCTACTATACGCGGCAGCGAATGGCGTTTGCGTCTTCACCGAAAAAATGTGGATGGTGGTGTTGAGAAAATTTCTCCGGAAATGACCGATACGGTGCAGCCTAATGACGTAATTTACGTGCGCGAGAGCATTTTCTGAGTATAGCAGAATGACATTTCGACAATTCTTGTTTATCTTGCGCGCACGCGCTAAAGTGGTGCTCTACACTTTGCTGGTTGTCGTAGTTGTTACCCTTGTGATCAATTTGCTGCTTCCCAAGGAGTATCTCGCCAGCACTGCCGTAGTGGTTGACGTTAAGTCGCCCGATCCACTTGCTGGTATGGTTTTGCCAGGCCTCGTGGCTCCTGGATACATGGCAACCCAGGTTGACATCATAAACAGTGATCATGTAGCCCAGCGTGTCGTTAAGCTGTTGCGCATGGATGAAAGTCCAGTTGTACGCGAGCAATGGATGGAGGCAACTGAAGGTAAAGGTCAGCTTACCATCTGGCTGGCTGAGTTGCTGAAGAAAAAGCTCTATGTCAGGCCTTCGCGCGAGAGCAATGTCATCAACATCGAATTCAGCGGGATTGATCCGGATTTTGCGGCAGCTGTGGCAAATGCTTTTGCCCAAGCCTACATTGATATCAACCTTGAACTTAAAGTTGAGCCTGCCAGACAATATTCCAGCTGGTTTGAAGAGCAAACCAAAGTCCTGAGAGATAAGCTTGAGGAAGCCCAGCAGGCACTCTCCGCTTACCAGCAAAAAACCGGCATTGTAGCTGCTGATGAACGCCTTGATCATGAGGTTGCCAAGCTCAACGATCTTTCCACCCAACTTACCATCGTTCAAGGACAAACTTCCGATAGCAGCAGTAAGCGGAAATCCGCTGGTAATGAAACACTAGCTGAGGTAATGCAAAATCCTTTAATCAACAGTCTTAAATCAGATATAGCCCGCCTTGAAGCAAAACTTCAAGAAAGCAACGTCAACCTTGGAAGAAATCACCCGCAAACCAAGCGTGCTCAATCTGAACTCGCCTCCCTTAAAAACAAGCTGGCCAGCGAGACTCGGCAGGTTCATAACAGTATCGGTACATCCTATCAAGTTGGGAAACAGAAGGAGAAAGAGCTGATTGAAGCTATGGATGCCCAAAAGAAACGTGTTCTTGAGCTAAACCGTCAGCGCGATCAAATCAGCGTACTCAAGCGAGATGTTGAAGCCGCTCAACGTAACTTTGAGGGAGTAAGTCAACGCTCTGCTCTGACCCGTCTTGAAAGCCTTTCAGTTCAAACCAACATTGCGACGCTCAATCCAGCTTCGGTACCGACCGAGCATAGTCGGCCCAGAATCCTGCTTAATATGTTGATCTCCGTTTTTTTGGGTATCTTGCTCGGCGTAGGCATTGCATTAATGCTTGAACTCGTCAATCGTCGCGTCCGTTCGGTAGAAGATCTTGTTGAGGCCATTGAACTACCCGTACTTGCGACTATCTCATCTGCTGGTTCGCCGCCCACTCTGCGTCGACTTCCCCGCGGACTTTCTCGTCACAAAGCGCCTCGGCAAGCACTCGAAGCTCCGTGAACATCAACTGGAATCAAATCCTATGACACCCGTGAGCAGTAGTAGTTTTCCAACCCTCAAGCTTAATCAAACCACGGGGCCCGCCGATTCGCCCATTTACGGTAAAGCGCAAGCCATCAGTAATGGCAGCTCGATTGGTGCTATCCTCGTTGATACTGGACGATTATCTGCGGAAAACGCCGAGCGCATCCTGAGGCTACAGGTAGAGGGTGGCAAGCGCTTCGGCGATACCGCTATCGAGCTCGGCCTGCTCACTACAGACGATATATGTTTCGCCCTTTCGCGCCAATTCGGCAATCTCTATCTTCCTGCAAGCGATACCAGCCTTAGCCATGAGCTGATAACTGCCTATAAACCGTTGAGTCCGGTGGTTGAGAAACTGCGCGCTTTGCGCAATCAACTCATGCTGCACTGGTTCAATGCTGAAACGCGTCATAATGCGTTGGCCATCATGAGTTCTGGCATCGGAGAAGGGCGCAGTTTTGTTGCAGCTAATCTTGCGATTGTTTTCTCACAGCTTGGCGAACGTACGTTACTTATCGATGCAGATCTACGCAAACCATGTCAACATCAACTATTCAAACTCGGCAATAATGCCGGGCTTTCCGGTATGCTTGCTGGTCGCATCGGTACTGATGCAATCGCTCGAGTGTCTCTGCTACCGGGACTTTATATTCTACCGGCAGGCGCCGTGCCGCCCAATCCGCAAGAGTTGATCGGCCGCCCTGGTTTTGCCGATCTGTTCCAGACGCTAATCCGCGATTTTGATATCGTCATCGTAGACACCCCAGCTGCCAGCGAATATGCTGAAGCACAAATGATTGCCGTTGGCGCGGCATCCGCTCTTATACTTGCGCGTAAAAATCATAGTTCAGTGTCGGATATAAGCAGACTCACTCATAGTCTCCAGCAAACCGATACCAAGCTGGTGGGTTCAGTATTGAATGACTTTTAGCAAAGAAATGAAGGAAAAGAATACCCTGGGAAGTGAGCAAGCAACCTGAATTACAATCGTGCAATAGGTGGTCGACACCCAATCATCTCGTTTTGTTTTCGGCTATGCAAAATAGATTTGATGCGGCTGGGCCACTAAGCTCCCCAGCAGTAGCATAACGGCAACAAATATTAATTATTGTCTGCCACGCCCATTCGCACGCTAGCAAAGCAAAAATATTAACTGTTACATTACATCTATCAATTTCGCCACGACAGGCTGCGCGCGGCACGAGAGAGCTAAGCATGATCCGAGCAGAAGTATATCGAATGTAGATAGCTTAGGGGCGCATTGCACAATGAGCATCAACTCTCCCATGGTAGTCGACAGACAAACAGACCAACCGATAGGGGGCCGCCACCGGTGGTTTATCTGGTTACCGATTATCGCAGGATTAGCAGCACTCTATATACCCAGCCTCGTAGATCTCCTTAACGGCATCTGGGCTACCGACCAGCAAGCGCATGGTCCCATTGTACTTGTCATCGCCTGCTGGCTTATATATCGCAAGTGGCCCGATATGTGGCGCTTGAGCGAGGGCCAACGAATTGCTTCTACGGCTGGCTGGCCTATTTTTATTTTTAGCCTGGTTCTCTACGTCATTGGTCGTTCGCAAGATATTCTCCTTTTCGAGATTGGATCGGTCATCTGGCTGCTTGCTGCCATCATCCTGCTTATGCGGGGCGGTGCTGCACTGAAGGCGCAATGGTTTCCGCTTTTTTTTATGCTCTTCATGATCCCCTTGCCTGGCGCGATTGTGGATGCCCTCACTATGCCAATGAAAATGGCTGTCTCTTATGTAGCCGAGCATATACTCTTCTGGGCAAACTACCCCATCGCGCGCACGGGTGTGATTCTACAAATCGGGCAGTACAAATTACTGGTAGCGGATGCATGTGCTGGCCTGCATACGTTGTTCACGCTTGAGGCGTTAGGATTGCTTTACCTCAACATTATCCGGCATGATTCGCTATTTCGTAATGTTGCCCTGGCAATCTTGATTGTACCGATCTCTTTTACCGCCAATGTAATACGTGTAATGGTACTTACACTGATTACCTATCATTTCGGCGACGAGGCAGGACAGGGCTTTTTGCATGGGTTCGCGGGTATGGTACTATTTCTCAGTGCTCTCCTCCTGATAATTGGAGTTGATTCGCTATTGCAACTAAGCGTAAAGCTGCGATATAAGCATACTAGTGTCCCAGATGCGACCTGAAACGATGAATATCTGGTCCAGAAATTTTATTCTTCTTGTATTAATGCTCGCTGCTTCGGGCCTTGCGCTCGCTCTGCGTCCAACTTACAAGATTGCTGAACAACATTCTCCCATCGACCTTGAACTGATAATTCCGCGTACGTTTGGTGAGTGGCGCGCGGAGCAGGAGAACTTGGTACAAATTGTCGACCCACAACAGCAGGAAGTGATCGACAAAATTTATACGCAAACACTTAGCCGTACCTACGTTAACAGTCGTGGCTACCGTATTATGCTTGCAATCGCTTACGGAGACGATCAGCGTGACACTATGCAAGTACACTATCCTGAAGTTTGCTATCCAGGTCAGGGTTTTTCGCTCCGCGACAAACAGAATGGTATGCTGATGACCGCAAATGGTGCAATCCCGGTAACCCGCCTCCTGACCAGTCTGGGTCCGCGTAATGAACCCGTTACCTATTGGACAACAATTGGTGACAGGGTGGTTAGGAGCAGCATTCAGAAGAAGCTTGCCGAAATGAGCTACGGTCTGAATGGTAAAATTCCCGATGGCATGCTAATCCGGTTTTCTTCCATCGACGCGAACGTAGCCAATGCGTACGAGATGCAGACCCAATTCGCTGATCAGATGCTTGGGGCTTTAACACCTGAATATCGCCAAAAGCTGAACGGTCACCTCCAGCATAACTGATCCATGAGAAAAATTGCACTTATCACCGGAATCACCGGACAGGACGGCGCCTATCTCGCCGACTTCCTTCTCAAGAAAGACTATATAGTTCATGGCGTCAAGCGGCGTTCATCACTGTTTAATACCGACCGTATCGATCATCTTTATCAAGACCCGCACGTTTCACAACGTAATTTCGTTTTGCACTATGGTGACCTGACTGATTCGACTAATCTTATTCGTATCATTCAGCAAGTGCAGCCCGACGAAATTTACAATCTTGCTGCAATGAGTCATGTTGCGGTCAGCTTTGAAACCCCGGAATATACTGCTAATGCAGACGGCATTGGTACGTTGCGTATTCTCGAAGCAATCCGTATCCTTGGTATCGAGAAAAAGACCCGCTTCTATCAGGCTAGCACCTCGGAACTTTATGGTTTGGTGCAGGAAACTCCTCAAAGTGAAACTACCCCCTTTTACCCGCGCAGTCCTTATGCCGTAGCCAAGCTCTACGCCTACTGGATCACCGTCAACTATCGTGAAGCCTATGGGTTGTATGCTTGTAACGGCATTCTCTTTAATCACGAGAGTCCTATTCGCGGTGAAACTTTTGTTACCCGCAAAATTACTCGTGCGCTCGCCCGGATAAAACTTGGCTTGCAGGAGTGCCTCTACCTCGGCAATCTGGATGCACAACGCGACTGGGGCCATGCTCGTGATTATGTGGAGATGCAGTGGTTGATGCTCCAGCAGGATCAACCGGAAGACTTTGTTATCGCTACCGGTGTTCAATACAAAGTGCGCGAGTTCGTCAGTACAGCCGCCAAGCAGCTTGGCATGCATATCAGCTGGAATGGTGCGGGCATTGATGAAGTCGGGACGATTGCCTCGCTTGTATCAGAGCACTCGTCGCGTATTATTGTCCGCGTCGATCCACGCTACTTTCGTCCGACGGAAGTTGAAACTCTTCTCGGCGATCCGAGCAAGGCTAGGAAAAAGCTCGGCTGGGTGCCAAAGACATCCTTCGAAGAGCTCGTCAGCGAAATGGTGCGGGAAGATCTCAAGAGCGCTGAACGCGACGAACTCGTCAAGAAGCATGGATTTGTTGCCTACGACTATCATGAATAGGTAAGAACGGTGGACACAAACGATAAGATCTATATTGCTGGCCATCGTGGCCTAGTAGGTTCCGCTATTTTGCGGAACCTCAAGCAGAAGGGGTACAACAACCTCATAACCCGGACTCACGCTGAGCTGGATTTAGCAAGCCAGATGGCTGCCACAGCTTTTTTTGCCGACGAAAAGCCCGCATACGTGTTTTTGGCGGCTGCGAAGGTAGGTGGCATCTATGCCAATAATACATATCCAGCTGAATTTATCCGTGACAATCTCGCTATCCAAACCAATACCATTCATGCTGCATACCTGAGCAAGGTCAAGCGGCTTATGTTCCTGGGCTCCAGTTGTATTTATCCCAAGCTTGCGCCGCAGCCCATGAAGGAAGAGTATCTTCTCACGGGGCCATTGGAAGCCACTAATAGACCTTATGCTATAGCCAAGATTGCAGGCATAGAGATGTGCTGGAGCTATAACCGTCAGTATGGCACCCGGTATCTGGCAGTGATGCCGACCAACCTATACGGCCCAGGTGATAATTATCATCCTGAGAATTCTCATGTCATTCCGGCACTTATCCGAAAGTTCCACGAAGCCAAGGTCAGCGGGAATTCTGCGGTCACGATCTGGGGCACCGGGACGCCGCGACGAGAATTCCTATACAGCAACGACATGGCAGATGCCTGTGTCTACCTGATGAGCTTACCGGAAGAAAAATTTGCAACCCTTCTCGGTGGCGTGGAATCAAAATCGGGTTGTTTCGAGCCACCGCTTGTGAATGTCGGGGTGGGAGAGGATATTACCATTCGTCAGCTAGCTGAGGTGGTTGGTAAAATAGTCGGCTTTGAGGGAAATTTGTTTTTTGATGCAAGCAAGCCCGATGGTACGCCGAGAAAACTAATGGATACGAGCCGACTGAATCATATGGGCTGGCGTGCCCGCACGCCGTTGGCTGAGGGTCTTGCTATTGCTTATGCCGAGTTTGCCGATACACTCGTCCCCTCCTTGTGAGTTGCCAGCGCGTTGTCGAACCACGCTGATGAAAAATTTGGGTGCCAAAAGCCTCACGGCGTTTTTCTGGGGGGCGGGTGGCTCGGCCGTGAGGATGGTCCTCCAATTAGCGACTCAAGTCGTACTGGCACGCATCCTAGGACCTACTGAGTATGGCCTTTTCGCCCTTGGGGTGATTGTGGTTGTGATCAGTACCTTCTTCTCTGATATTGGTTTGGCTTATGGTTTAATCCAGAAGAAATCTGTCAGCGCAAATGATGTGCGTTTCGTGTGGACTTGGCAGTGCATTCTGGGACTGTTGGTTTCGGGGGCCATTTTTTTGTCTGCTGACATACTTGCAGCTTTTTTTGCCAAGCCCGAAGCGGAATTTATATTTCGCTGGCTTTCCCTGGTCGTCCTGATCAATGCCGTAACTGCAGTTTCAATCAATTTACTAAAAAAAGAACTTAATTACAAGTCATTACAGATCGCACAACTATTGAGTTATATGCTCGGTTATGTCTGTGTCGGCATCCCTTTAGCGATTGCCGGGTATGGTGGCGTATCACTAGTGGTTTCCTGGCTTATTCAAGCTGGCTCGAATTTCGTTATCCTGTATTTTCAGGTTCGGCATCCGCTCACCCTCAATTTCTGGGTCAGCGACGGTAGACAAATGCTGAGTTACAGTTTGACAGTTCTAGGAACCAATCTTATTAACTGGCTGTTGAACGGCGCAGACAAAATATTGGTGGGCCGAATGTTTCCGGCCTACACGGTTGGCTTGTACACCACGGCATTCAATTTGGTAAACTCGCCGTCCTCTATTCTATGCGGAAATCTTTCATCGGTAGTCTTTTCTGCATGCGCCCGACTACAAGATAACCACCAGGCGTTGCGCGAAGTTTTTCTGGGCTTGCTCTCGTTTATTACTTTAATCAGCTTTCCGTTATTTATTATTATTGGAGTAGGAAGCAAGTTCGTAGTAGCGGCAATTTATGGAGCTGCATGGATAGAAGCGGCTCAATTCCTGACGCCTTTCGCACTGGTCATGCCCTTTCTGCTGGTATGGAGCATCTCGACTCCAATTCTCTGGAACGCGGGACATACGAGGCTGGAATTATGGTTGCAGCTTCCCATGATATTCTTATGGCTGGCTGTGCTCTACGCTGTAGCAAAATCGGCCCCTGAGACGGTAGCCATTGTAGCGGCATGCCTGTTTGCTATGCGCTGCATAGTCATGGTTCTTGCAGTTGGAAGTGTTATCAAAATCCCGCTTAGGTCCCTTTTTCGAGCAGTACAGGGTGGAATTGCACTTACCGTGATAATGGCGGCTATATCGGTTGTGCTAAAGTTAGGTATAACTGCACTTGATATCAGTCCACTGCTGCAGCTCTTACTCATGCTGGGAGGGGGGAGCGCTGCGTACTCGATCAGTTTTTTTCTGATGGGACCCAGGCTGGTAGATGAGTCATTTGGTGCTTCAATCGCACAATTAAATGAGCGACTGCCTCGTTGGACCAAGCCCATAGTTGAGTGCTTATTGAGGAAGCGAAAAAGATGATCGATGACATCCTCGGTTTCTCTATTTACTTCGGCATTGCTTTAGCTTTGGCGGTGGTAGCTACACTCGGGCTTGGACTCACGTTGCACGCTGGTACCCGTGTTAGTAAAGAGCCTCTTCCGTTGCTTTTCTTCGGAATCGTCGTGGCAATCATGGCACCGCCAATCGCCACCGGCCGCTTTATCACCGCCGGGATGGGGGTAAGCGAAGCCTCGTTTGAGGATATTGGCGCCTCATTTTGGATCAACAGATTGGTTACTCTAGGAATTCTCTTGCTTTGCACCGAACGCTTCGTCCGTTTTGTGGTGCGGCGCGAATGGACAAATACTCATAGCTGGGGTCTTTTCTGGGCATTCATGGCCTTCGCTTTAACAAATCAGATCCTCAACGGGATTTTTGGTTCACATCCATCTTTTGAACATAAGGTGCTGTATGCTTTCCCCTTTTATTTCAGCGTATTCCTTGTTGCTCAAAGCCAACCGGAACGATGTTTTCTTTTTGTGCGATCCACGCTGCTGTTCTTTTTTTTCTGTAGTGCCCTAGCCCTAGCATTGATGCCTCCATTGGTTTTGGATAAAGCCTATGCGGATGGGCTAATAGTTCCAATTCGTTACTATGGTCTGGCAACACATGCCAATACATTAGGGCCACTGGCTGTCGCATTTATGATCTGCCTCTGGCGTTTTCCTTTCGATTCGCGATGGATCAACCTATTTTCTTGGCTTTTAGCGTTAACTTCGCTCATTCTGTCCCAGTCGAAGACAACCATTTGCGCCGCTATAGTAATAGGTTTTTTTCTGGTAAGTTATAGATATTATGGCCGAGTTATGCAATCCCTATCGAAGGGGCGTAATGGTATATTTATCGGCGGCATGGCTTGCGTCTGCTTTTTTCTCTCTGTGGTAATTCTTTCAGCTTGGCTTGGAGCTGATGTGGTTGAAAGATGGGTCAATCAGATAGATCATGCGTTGGGCGGACGGCTTGGATCACTAACTGGGCGTACAAAAATATGGGCTATAGCCTGGGAGGAGTTCCTGGCTAGTCCGTGGTTTGGCTATGGACCTTCAATATGGGGAGATTTTTACCGATTTATAATAGGTATACGAACTGCCTACAGTGCCCATAACCAACTCCTGCAGTCATTAAGCAGCGCGGGTCTAATGGGCTTGACCGGTTTAATTTTATACGCATCGGTGCTGTTTATTTATGCGTTAAGGGCTGCGCCACTATCTGGTGGTATATCCGTCGCACTCGTCAGCTTGATGCTCTTAAGAAGTTTTCTTGAAGCTCCCTTTACCTCTTCAAATGCCATCACATCCGATTTCTTCGTTCATCTGCTGGCGTTGGTCGCGTGCACTGGTTTTTTGTCGCCAAAGCCAAATAAACTAGCAGCGGATGCCTATGAGGCTGAGATTGAGGAAAAAATCAGGGGTCGTTATCCTGGATGGGGAATCATCCAAAGACGTGGTCATGAAAATTAGTATATGCAGACGAGGAAGATATTAAAGAGGCAAAAAAGTGACGATGTCGATCGATATGGTTATCGTGGTTACCAAGGTTTCGGCTAATATGAATTAACATGCAATATCTTGTCAGCAATGGACCCTGCTGAGTGTCCGAATAATTCGCGTATTACTATGAAATTATCGATTATTACTGTTTGTTGGAATAGTGAGGAAGTGCTTCCTCGGGCGATGGCATCGCTATCGGCTCAAAGTTATAAAGACTATGAATGGATCGTGATCGATGGCGTTTCCACAGACGGCACGCTAAGAATTGCGCAGTCTTTTTCATCAGCGCCATTGATTCTGATTAGCGAACCGGACGAAGGAATTTACAATGCGATGAACAAAGGGATTGCTAATGCTCAGGGTGATTACATCTTTTTTCTGAATTCCGATGACGCTTTTCATGATAAATCTGTTCTTACAGATGTGATGGATTCGTTTGCGATGGATCCTCAGTTGGATCTGCTCTTCGGCAATGTTGTATATCAGTATCCCGTCGGGCGCGTACTACGCACATTTGCACATATCAATGCTGATACTTTAATTTTCGAAGATCTTTGTCATCAGGCCGTATTTTCCCGACGTTCACTTTTCGAGAAAATCGGCGGCTTCAACGAACGTTTCTTATTAAACGCAGATTATGACTGGTTGATACGAGTTTTTCGTAGCAGCGCTCGGTGGCATCGATTTGATAGAAATATTGCAATCTTCAATACGGGCGGAGTTCATACCCGGAACCCCACTAAACTGTCTATGGAACGTCGCGAGGTGCGGTTGCAGTATATCTCGGCAGCAAGAATTTTACTGGGCGGCCTTCGCCGCAGGGTAATACACCGTTGGCACCGGCATTTTCACTCTCATCCGCTTGGACGAATACCGCTCAAGAATTGAAACTTCATGAATGAAGTGATCCTTCTTTCGCACGGATTTCAGCCAGAATACGAAGCCGGTTTCGCGAATGGACTGGCCCGTAACGATATGCGTGTAATTTTAATCGGCTCGGATATGACTCTGTGCAATCGCATTGAAGCAAGTGTAGAAGTTATCAATCTGCGCCGCAGCCAAGACCAGCGCCGGCCAGTCTGGAAAAAAGCCCTTAATCTCATGCGCTATTGGTTTGATTACTTCGCTTTCCTATGGCAACATAGAAATGTTCCGGTTCATGTGATTGGTACTTTTACCACGGGCAAGCTTTGGATATCGTTGATTGAGGCATGGCTGACCAGGTGGATATCGCGTCACTACGTGCTAACCGTGCATAATTTGCTGCCGCATGATCGGCACAATGCCGTTAATACTTGGCTGAGCCGACACATCTATCAAACTGCTGCCGTATGCATGGTTCATACCCGTCGTATGAAGGATGAGCTGGTATTGAAGTTTGGTTTAGACCCTGAGAAGATAATGGTGGTGGAACACGGTATCGATCGGTTGCTCTTACGTACCGAATCATCGCGTCGTGAGATGCGCGCACAGTTAGCTTTATCAGAGCAAAATAGGGTGATCTTATTTTTTGGTAATATCGCTCATTACAAAGGGTTGGATATTTTGTTGAGTGCTTATGATCTGCTGTCAGATCAGCCATGTATTACTTTGCTCATTGCTGGGCGATGCAAGGATCCAGTTCTGAGGAAATGGCTGCAACAGGAGATTGAAGATCGAGAGGCTACTTTAAATATTCTGTGGCTAGATAGTTATATCCCAGATGCAGATGTACCCCATCTGTTCCATGCGTCAGATCTCCTTGCAATGCCCTATCGTCATATTGATCAAAGTGGAGTGATATTCATGGCTATGGCAACGGCATTGCCGGTAGTTGCCTCGGACGTCGGAATGTTGCGCGATTATATTCCGCCAGAGTTCGGAGCCATCGTGCCGCCCAACGACGTGAACGCGCTGGCTTTGGCTTTGAGTTCTTGGCTAATTAAGGCAAAAAGTGGCCAGACTGTCATCTCACCTTCATTTGCAGAGAATTTCTATTGGTCACACACTGTAGTGCCAATGTTACCAATCTACGCAAGTCTGTCGGTTGAATAGGAGCGTATAAATATTAGGGCAACGAAGAAGATCGTTGTTTTTTTAGGATAGATTGTTACATTACCGTATAAATCTTTTCCAGAAACTACGCGAGGAGTGTTCTTTTCGCGGTATCGATCAGCATCCGGTACATGGTCAAGCTTCGCGTCGTGAGCTTATCAGAAGAGACGAAAGTACGTTAGTGCGCCGGGAGACCGGCAAGGAGTAAAGGGTGAGAGTCCCCTATAGTGAAGACATAGCGAGTCACGCTATCCCCGAGTCATGCGTGGCGTACCGTGAGGTGCGGCGCGAAGCGT
>JBDTDT010000057.1:0-8703 GCA_039922995.1 Nitrosospira sp.
GTTAGTTTGTGCGGACTGATCAAGGGAATGTATATGGGTAAGAATTATTCCCCCTACCTCTTCTGGCTCCAAAGCAAGCAAATCTTCGGCTTCAGGAACTAATGCAAATATTGATTTTTCCATGAAATTTCTATCGTTTTAGCAATAGCTTAGCCATCCAGCTTTTGAAATGCTTCTTTTGCAGTTGCCGGATTCATAAGAATATTCGCATATTTTGCAAGTTCTTTAAGTGTGTCTGCAGTTTCAGCGTATGTAATAGTTGCATCGATGCTTTTTAATCCGTTGTTCTCAAGCCAGACGGATACGGTAGCCTCAGGCAACATTTGGCCATTCTCGATTCGCGATTCAACGTGTTTCACTTGATTATAAAGAGCGTGGAGCCGTTGCTCTATGGAGCCATCGTTCTTTTTGTAAATCGTTCCCTCCCAAGCGGTGGCAAGCAGCTTAAAGGCATGGTAACTCTGACCAAGAAAACATTCCCAATGAAGAAGAGCTTCCACATAGAGCGTTGGCGAAACACTGCTTTTTTTCAGGAAACGGAAAGTGCTCTCACGAGCGAGATGGTGTTCAGAAAAAGCGAATTGCGTTCGACGCAAGAAATTGTATGCGTAGGCTTTCATTTCTGGCGCAAATGATGCACTGAATGCGGAATTCAAAAAGAAATTGGCGATCCAATGCGGTGACTCTTTCGCCCACGACGACATGTCTGGAATGTCGGCATTGGTGAAGGTAGAGACGCCAGGGGCGATATATTTATCGATAATCTCTGCAGAGAAATTTACAGCCATCCTTGAATACTTGACTTATTATGGGACAACAATAATGTCCAAACTCATCCGTAAATTGTATAGGAATGGGCAGGCCGAAGTTTGCAAATGTTTGATCCATTTTCCCGATCAATAAATCTTCTATTAAGCGCGGTACCGAACATATCTTGTGAAGAAAAAAAAGTAAATTTTTCTCCGAAGTCATGCCCAGGCGTACTCCTCGTGTCTGGGCTGCCCGAATTAGCATTTTCCCTTTGCTAGTTCGGGCTTTTTACCTATCTGGATATGGAGAGATGCTTATGAAAAAGCTGAAACCTGTTGATGTGTTTGGTTACAACGCTGAAGAATTTGACGAGTGGTGGCGGGAGAGCGCCGGAAAAATGGAGAAACGCACCATGAGGAAATTTGGCTCTCCAGAGGATGTGCAACCTTTGGCTGCCTCCAGAAAAGGGGCACGCAAACGCGGGCATCGGAAATCCCGCGATATGGAGACTGGCAATAAATTCTGATCGATTCAAGTACGTCTGGGAAATTACCGTTTGAAGAGGCCGCGTTCCATGAAAAATGTAATCGACATGCTGGGGTTTAAAGTTAACAAGATTGGCAAGTGGTTGAGGAAATCGAATAAACCAAAGATGCCTATCCCCCTGAAAAACGCGTTGAATGCAAGTGCAACAATTTTACCGAAAGAGCCCGGCAGTTCCACCAAGCCGCGGCAGCATTTACGGCTTGTAAAGTAACGATTCTGGTTGATCAACAGCAAAAGAATTCCGGGTTTCCCGCTTGCACCTCGGAAAGCACTGACTCATGGTGGTATGGCATGGAGCGGGAAATGCTTGCTCCAAGGCCGTCGCCCGGCGGGTTTTTTATTTCCAGCCCGCCCATGACCCGTTGGAGGTTTTACTGGGGTGCCACTCCCACGCTTGGTCCGGATTGCTTTGCCCAATAAACCTTGGATTCAGGCCATCCGACAAGCTTTTCTTCGAACAGGTACGGATCCAGTTCTTTGCTTGAAGATTGATAAATGCCCTCTGCGATGCGATCGATTGATCCATCCGCATTGCGGATGTAGGGGACTAGCTGGCCCATGACGAAAACCTCCTATAACGGTGGAAAAGTCACAATAGAAGAAAGGAATAAATAGTGTAAGTGACGCGCCGCGGGATTTGTGTCAAGGAAGTGTAAAGATTTGCCAACACCCCGCATCTGAGCGGGGGTTTTTACGGACAGGAATAAATTATGGGCTGGCAGCCTTTCGGGTTTGAAGAATCGAAGCGAAAATAGGCCTGGGGGAGGAGTGATTTTGACGATTTTGAAGGTCAATAGTTGCCCTATTGGCCCTTGTGAGCAGAAAGCGGCGAAATATAGACCAGTTAGGGCCTGTTAACCCTTATTTCGCACCCGCGTTGCTACACGAAAAATGCGGAGGCGAGGGTTATCAAAGGTTGGAAAGAGGGGTGCCAAGGCCGCGCTGGGTAATTCGCAAAAAGCCGCTTTCGAATCGCGTAACACGAAATTCGAAACCGCCCATAACAACTGCGGCAACCGCCTCGCGGTAATTGTCCGGCGGGTAGAGAACGGGAGAAGGCGGCAAGCGACGCCATGAAAGCGGCCAATGCGAAGGTCGGCCCGACACGGCATCAGTAAATCGACCTAAGTCTGGATAATCCGGTGAGGCGCGGCGCGCGGCCAGCGCTTCGCCGGTGCGCAATGGCTCTGCCCGAGTGCGAAAGCGCGGCTACATCCCCCCCGCTTGCGTTCGCTGCACGCTCTGTATCAACCCCCGCGTCTCCATTTCTTCGCGCAGCCGGTCCATTGCCTGGAGGTGGATGGCATCCAACAAGTCGTAAGCCTGGTTGCGGTACGCAACCGCCTTGAGCATGCCGCAAGACATGGATTTCCGTATCTCGCGCAGCCCTATCTTTTCTCCGCAGTAGGCGCGAACGATCTGCTCGATGCTCCGGCGGCTGTGCAGCCCCGTGCCGAAGTTCGCCGCCAGGTGATGTGTCAGCAATTCGAATCCGCTGGCTTCCCGGCCGAACTGGATGCGCACATAGGCCATGTGCAGCGTGGGCAGCACGCGCTCGCACAGGCTCAGGATCAGCGCGGCCTGGGCATGGCGGTCATGCGGCGTCAATTCGCCGTTTGGCGCCATTCCCCCTGACCTGCTGGCCTCGCGCATGTCGTTCACGGAAGATATTTTCACGATGGGTCGGCTGATGGTTTCATAGGCCCATCTCAGGGCGCGCTGGGGGCTGGTGAATCTCATTTGTCATGCTCCTTTAGTTGGTAGGGTTATTGGTTGGTATGTGGTGCCTGCCGCGTTTCCGTCCTGCCGGAATAATACCCATATTATTATTATGGTTTTATTTGGTCGGTTTTCTGAAAATTACCGCCCCGAATCGCCTATTTTTCGGGGGATTCCCAATATTTCCCGATTTTCAATCGCTTCCGCCACGGCGCTGTCCAGCTCCTCGCTCATGCGCTTGAAACCGAGCGAGGGCTTATCCGTTCCGCCGTACAGCACCTCTTTTGCCAGCTGCTCGTTTCCGATCAGCACGGGCGGATCGGTCTTGAAGCCCTTCTGCGCGTTGTGCGCGGTCACAATGCCGATCAGGCGAGCCGGATACTCCGGATGCTCGTTGCGCGAACGGAATCCGCGATAGCGGTTTTCAAATTCCTTCGCCACGAACGGCCATTCGCTCTCGGCCTTGGTGCCCAGCGCGATCCAGCCGCCCATGTCCTGGAGCACGCGGTGGATCAGCGCATCGTCGAATACCACATCGCAATAGGTTCCCACCCGGCGCACCGCCTGATCGACCTTGGCCCAAGCGCGGAGAGCGGCGTCCTGCGGGGAGCCCTCCAGCATGTGGACGATGTCCGCCGGTTTCGGCGGAAACCGGCCCGCATCGGGACTCGCCAGGTGACGGTTGAAAGCATCCACGATCGCGGCCAAGTCGTGCCCCTTGAGCGACCTCCACCAGATATCCAGCGCAAAGGTCGATACGCTGCGGGTGTAGAAGCTCATCACGCCCACTATTCCCTCGTGGAATTTCTGGAAATCATCGGTTTGCATGCTGCATTTCCCCGCATTCCGGCTCACCGGCACCCTCCTCCACGCTGTTTGCTTCCCGCAGTTCCGGCGGCCGCCACCCTTCCGTCGCCGCCTTGTTGGAGGCTTCCAGCAATTCCTGGCTGTTGGGCATCCGCCCCCGGTGCAAAAGCAGTTGCGCAGCTTCTTCGCGCTGGCGCTTCACCGTGCCAACCACGTAGGCAAAGCTGGCTTTTCCCCGGGAAACGGCGTTTTGCGCCGCCTGCACGAACTCCGCCTCTGCCGCTCCGGCATGCAGCAGCGCCTGCAGCGTGGGATGATGCGGATTGCATCCCCGCACCCCGTACTTGATGAGGGTGTTGCAGCACGCACTCGCCGCACGTGGCGGCCCCTGGCTATCGCTCCGGCTTTCGGAGTAGGTGTTTTCCGGGATGGAAGGAAGCGTGCTCCGCCGGGATAGGGGCACGTCCGATGCAAGACGGGATAAAGGGTTGAATGCAGGGCGGGATGCGGTACCAGATGGTGGGCCGGACGGAGGACCAGGCATGGGATCATCAATGAAGCCGGACTCTGGATCCGCTATAAATTTCGATTCCGCACTGCGCATCTCCACCGGCTTGCCCGGTGGACAGATAGCCTGTGTGTTTCCGGTTTTCATGTTTTGCTGGGACTGGGGCTGGTGCTCGGATTGGTGTTGGTGCTGAGGCTGGGATTGGGGCCGGAGTTGGTGCTGGAGTTGGTGCTGGTGCTGGAGTTGGTGAGCTTTGCCGCCGGGTTCCTGCTGGGATACCGGCTGGGTTACCCGTTGGGATACCGGTTGGGTTGCCTGCTGGGATACCCGCTGGGTCATTTCTGCTACGGTATTTTCATAACCCGGAGATAACCCACCGGGTTTTGGCTGGGTTTCTTCCGCCCTCCCCGGCCCGGCCACTTCCTTGCAGGGGCGGCCCCCCTTTCGGCCGTTCATTTTCGCCGCCTCTATTTTCGGCCTGGCTTTGGCGATTTCACGGTCCGCGCGCCGGTTGTGGCGCAGGCCATCCATCTTCGAAATGGGAAAAAATTGCTCGGCAACCGACTTTACGGCTTGCTGCTCGATGCGCGTCATCGCCCTGCAGACCCTGTAGAGGCTGGGTAAATCTTCAGGCAGCGGCTTCTCGACGCTGAAATAAGTATCCAGCAGCATGGTATAGGCGCCATGCTCGGACAGCGAGAGATGCGCGGTGTCCCGCTGGTAGTCGCCGCAATAGCGTTCGTAATAATTCACTTCAATTCCCCCGCATCATTTGGCTCGCTGCCCTGGCGGCAGTCCGTTCCACCGGATGCACCCGTTTTTTGCCGGAAATCGGCTGTTTTCCGCTGTTTTTCGGATGAAAATCATATCGCGGACATTATTACAAGCGTTACTTGTAGATGTCAAGTGATTCTTGTAAATCGCATGCAAGCGTTGCTTGTATCATGCAAGGGGCTATTGCATAGCCATTTTTTGCCGTTACCCTGCATATGAATATTGCAAAAATCATCCGCGAAGGCCGCGAAAAACTGGAGTTGAATCAATCGCAACTGGCCAAACTGGTCGGCGTATCGCCGCAGGCTGTCCAGCAATGGGAGGCCGGCGTAACGCAGCCCCGTGGAAAGCGCTTGAACAAGATCGCGCAGGTGCTCAAATTGCCGCCGGCACTCATGCACTTTGGGATGCTTCCGGAGAAACCGGGAGCATCCGGAACAATCCAGGAACCGGCGGGCACTACTCCGGTAACGCCGGCTTCACTGAAACCGGCGAAAGAAAATCCGGGCGAGCCCCCGGAAGGCGCGGCTGAAAGCCCCGGCTCCAGCAAGGACGCGCTCATCAAGGAGGTCATCAATGCAATGCAGCGCATGTCGAAAGAGGACGCCGCACGGCTGGTGAAGATAAGCAACGCGCTTGTAGGCGCTTCTGGCGAAGAATCGAAGGAAGCCGAGGAAATAGACCTGAAACCCCTGCCAAAGGCTGATCTGGCGCCGCATCCGCCTCCAGCATTTCCTCCGCGCCGGGTGTCCACGACGTCAGCCAAGACTCGGGGAAAGACGGCAATCAGATAGAAGGCAGCAACACAGGCACCAGCAAAACCGGAGAAAAACGGATCGGCGCGGCAGGAATTAGTCGCTGCCTATCCAGCAAACGATCCATGAGGACGACTCATTTAGGGCCTGTTAATACTTACGCACCCGCCTTGCCAAAATAATTGTTAACAGGCCCTGGGCCGGGGCATTAAAATGGCTGGGCCGAAACGGATAGAATGCGGTAAGATTAAAAAAACGGGTTTGCTGACGGCCAACATTGAACGGCCGGCAACCCTGAACAACGCTTTGAGCGGCAATCCGATAAAATGCTAAAAATGGCTGGATTGAAAGTTTCAATGGCATCCCTCATCCTGGTCCTGGCAGGCATCGCACAGGCGGAAACGCCACAGCTCAGAGACCGGCAAAGCGGGAAATACCTGGGAAACCTCAGCGCCAACCCCTATGACCCCAATTCCACCAGCAATCCCTACAGGCAGTACGGAAGCGAATACAGTCCCGATTCCATCAACAATCCCTACGGCCGGTATGGAAGCCCCTACAGCAACGACAGCGTCAACAACCCGTATGCCACCAATCCTCCGACGATAGTCGATCCAAGATGAAGACCCCACCCAAGCCTTACGACGACCTCGAAATGCTGCTCGCATTCCATGTCTCTGAAAAAGCCCGCGCCAGGCAGCAGCGCCATATCGAGCAATTCCCGGAAGATTCGCGCGAAGAGGAGAAACATCGCTACACGCTGGAGCGCGCCGTAAAGGAAGTCCTGGTGGAAGTTGCCGAAGTGGCGATGCTGATCAAGGAACTGGAATATGAACGCGATGCATCGGAACGCCAATAGACCGGCCATGGCATTGCCCGGCCACCGTTTGAACACTATCTGGTTTTTAGGAGCCGAACCATGAAATCCATTATCCTTGCCCTTCTCGCCACATTGATGCTTTCCTCATGCGTAATAGGGGGGAAAATGACAGGTCTGCAGGAAGGCATGACAAAAGAGGAAGTCATAAAAGCCGTAGGCAACCCCGACGGCTACCAGCGCAGCGGCGATTATGAAGTCCTCCTCTACCTCGAGCGGCGCACCAGCGCCTGGTCCTACTTCGCGGGCTTCATCAACGACCTGGTCGATTATTCGGTTATCCTGCAAAATAACCGCGTCATCGAATACGGTCCCGGAAGAGCCCATCAACGCGAAATAGGCACCGGGACTCCTTTCGTGCGCCTGCCGCCGCGCTAACCTGGCGATAATCTAGCGCTAACTTTGCGTTACCAGTTAAGTTAGCGCTAGCTCGCGGCAACGTCTTCGTCCCTTCCCCCCGTTCAACCGCCATCACGCAGGTATCGCCCCAACTGCACATACAAGCAAAAGCGGTCTTGACAATTACAAGAATAACTTGTAATGTTTGTCCGGTGCCGCAGCCAACCGCGGCATTCCGGTGCAGCAAACGCGAAACAGACGTGCAGCCCAAGCCGGCATAGCCTTCATCCAGTAAGCCCCAGGCGGCGTGGAAGGACAAGCGGCCGGCGACGGAAAAGCGCAAAGAAATGTCCAGGCCGTGCCTGGCGCGGAACTCGGTCCGGTTTGAAAGGGCCAGCAACCTGCCGGACTTGAAGAATCGAAGCAAAATGAGATTGGGACAAAGGCGGATTTCTGACGTTTTTGAACGCCGATAGGGCTATTGGCGAAAGAACGGCGAAATATTAGCCAGCCCGGGCTCAGCTGTTCCTTCCAGTCCGGCAGGGTGCCAGAACACCCCCAGAACATTGCAACCATCAGAGGAGGATCAATATGAGGCGCTGGGCTGAATTATGGACCGAACACCGCCCGGCGCCCCTCGTCCTCACCGACACCGAAATACTGGACTGGCTGAACGAATACTGCGACGAGGCGGTTTATCGCTGCCCCACCCCTGAACGCCTCGGCGGCTTCACCCTGCATTGCTACGACATCAAGACCAGTGCCCCCACCCTGCGTGAAGCGGTGTGCCTTGCAGCGGCGAAGTGGAAGGATGTGAATGAGTGAAGGTTTGCGTAACAGCAGGTATCATATTACCGTATTGCTGATTTGTAATCAGAAGGTCCCGAGTTACACTCTTGGTGTCGGCACCAATAAACACAATGGCTTACGGATAAATATCCGCAAGCCATTTTTCTTTATGTAGACGCTATGTAGACATCAGAACGGTGGTGATTAATTCAGATACTTCCTGTTAATTCCCACCATGGTCTTTATGTTCTCAAGATTTGCCGCGACAGTTTTCGTGCTCTTGTGATTCTTGCCAAATGATTTCTCTAGTATATTTAACGCCCACTCGCTATAGCGCAGCGCCCCGTCCAGGTCACCCTTATCTGTAACAGCTTGCATTTGAAACCGGCCGTGCTCGCAATCGACGCACTTTTCGGCTCACAATAACTGCGAATGACGTGGCGCCTATGCTCACATTATTTGCGAGTGAGCTTGCAATCAACCGCGCCGGCTTGCATTCCATTGTCGGATGCTCACTTTATTTGCAAATGACTGGATTCAGATCGAATCTCGCCGCCAACATTCGATCGCGCAACTCTGCGACGACCCCTTGTAGGGGAAAGCTTCCAATACTGGCAATACGAATCAGATCCCGATCAGGCTAATTTGCGACTACATGCTACATATATGGACGCCCTCAGTTTGCCAAGCACTAAATCGATGATGAACATAAGGGTAAGATTGCAGCCATATATCCGGACTTTAGTTTGAGGTTTTCGCCTCTGTCCCTGATGGAATTTGCTGGTCAAGTCCTAATCAGAGCCACGCGCTCGAAGCGCATGTTGCATTTCAGGTTTTCT
>JBDTDT010000058.1:0-17377 GCA_039922995.1 Nitrosospira sp.
CCCCGCGCAGCGGGGATCGGGCAGCGCAGGGGATGCCGCGACCGCGTTCATGGCGCCTGCATCCCGCTGCGGGGTCGCACCTTCCTGCGGAAGGCACTGCTCCTCCCTTCGCGGTCGCACCATTCCGCGTCGTTGCGCCTTGCCCTGCATCCCAAAAACCACACACTCCGCTCCGTCCAACTGCCGGATTTAGGATGATGCAAAACCGTGTCAGCCCCGCCCGGGATGCCTGCCAGAACCTCCTCCCCTGGCGTGGCCTCGCCCTTGTCCATGCCGGGAATCGCCAGCGTGTATAAGCGCATTTCCACGCTGGTCGTGATCGGCTTCAGCCTCCTGCTTGCGCTAGGCCAGGGCACAGGCCTGTTCCTTCACAAGAAGCTGCAGGAGCGGGTTGAGGGCGCCGCGGCCGTGGCGCTGCTCACGACCCAGACCCGCGTTTCCCTGCGTAAAGCAGAGGCGGCGTATATGCAGATGTCGCAGGAGATGGCTAGCCTCTTGCTCGACCCTTATCCCGATCGTGCCCTTGACGAGAAATTGCGGCGAAAGCATGAGGCCAGGGATAACGCCACCAGCTATCTGGAAATTGCGATTAGCGCTACCCGCAACGAAAAATTGAAGGAAATGGTGCGCCGGCTGGAGGACTACGACCGCCAGGTGACGCAGCCTCTTTGCAAAAAAATCTTTCAGCTTGCAACAACCGATTTTGCAGCGGCGCAAACGCTCTATCGGCAGAGCTACCTGCCTGCGCAAGAGGAAAATATGGCGCTGGTCGACAAGGCATTGCTCCTCTCGACGGATGAAATAAACGATTTCAATATCAAAGCCGATGAGGCTGCGGAGCAGGCGCAGATTTATTCCCTGATCACCATCGTCCTGTTCAGCATCCTGGGAATCGGGATTGCCGTGGTGATCGGCGTGGCAGTGAACAAGCTGATGCGGCTGACCGAGAAAGCCGCCCAGGAAAACAAGAACCTGATGGACAATTCGCTCGATGTGATCTGTTCGATTGATGAAGCAGGTTGTTTCACACAGATAAATAACGCGTGCGAGCGCAACTGGGGTTACACCCCCGGTGAGCTCATCGGCCGGCCTTACCTTTCGCTATTGCATCCCAACGATATCGACCGGACCTTGCAAACCGCGGAGCGGATCATGAACGGGGAGCCGCTGCGGAATTTCGAGAATCGCTACGTTCACAAGGATGGTTCGATCGTCAATAACCGGTGGTCGGTGCAGTGGTCAAAAACGCAGCGGCAGCTGTTCTGCGTCGCGCATGACGTGACCGAGAGCAGGCGCGCCATGGATGCGCTGCAGGCGAGCGAGGAGCGCACCCGGCTTATCGTGGCGACGGCACATGATGCGTTTGTCGGGCTTGATGCCAGCGGCATTATCATCGATTGGAACCGGCAGGCGGAAAGTACTTTCGGCTGGCCAGAGGAGAAGGCGCGCGGGCAGCTGTTCCAGGAATTTGTCGTTTCCCCCCCGTTTCGCGCACTGTACTGGGGAACAATCGAACAGTTGAAGTCCGCCAGCGGTTTTTTCACCACGAATCGCAGGATCGAGCTTTCCGCCATGCATCGCGACGGCCACGAACTGCCGATCGAGTTCAGCATTTCTGCCATCCGCAGCGGCGACAACTTCATGTTCAGCACATTCTTGCGCGACATCACCGAGCGCAAGCGTTCGGAGAAGGCATTATATGACGCCAAGGAGATTGCCGAAGCCGCTGCCCTTGCGAAAGGCGAATTTCTCGCGAACATGAGCCATGAAATCCGTACCCCCATGAACGGCGTTATCGGCCTGACCGCTTTGATGCTCAAGACACAGCTGTCCGAACAGCAGCGGGAGTTCATGACCCTGATAAAATCCTCGGCCAACTCCTTGCTGCAGCTTCTGAACGATATCCTGGATTTTTCCAAAATGGAAGCCCGCAAGCTGGAACTCGAGACAGTCCCGTTCGACTTGCGGGATTCGCTCGGCAATACCTTGAAGGCGTTTTCCGCGAGCGCCAACGAAAAAGGACTGGAGCTGACCTACCAGGTTGCACCGGATGTGCCCGCGGTCGTGCTGGGCGATCCGGGCCGCCTGGCGCAGGTGATCGTGAACCTCGCGGGCAATTCCCTCAAGTTTACCGAGCAGGGGGAAGTCGTCGTCCGGGTTGAGCAGGAGTCATCCGAATTCGAACAGGCCTTGCTTCATTTCACGGTGATCGATACGGGCATCGGTATGTCCGCCGAACAACAGCAAAGCATTTTCAATGCTTTCGTGCAGGGCGATGCCTCGACCACCCGTCGCTACGGCGGCACCGGCCTGGGCCTGGCAATCGTTTCCCAGCTCGTAAAACTGATGAGCGGCAAGGTGTGGGTGGAAAGCGAGCCGGGTAAAGGGACGGCTTTCCATTTTACGGCACGGTTTGCCCTGCCCGAGCATCAACCTGTTCCCATGCAGCGGAAGCCGGAAATCCTGAACAATATGCCTGTGCTGGTGGTGGATGACAACAGCACCAACCGGCCCATATTGGCCGAGATTCTGGGCAGCTGGTTCATGCGGCCCGTATTGATGGAGGATGGGCTGGCGGCATTGGCGGAGATGCAGGACGCAGCAAACCTCGGCGAGCCGTACCAGCTGGTTTTGCTCGACTCGCGCATGCCGCAATTCGACGGTTTCGGGCTTGCCCAATCCATCAAGTCGATGCCTGCCCTGGCAAGCGCCACGATCATGATGCTTTCCTCAAGCGACATGTCGGGGGAAATAGAGCGCTGCAAAGCGCTGGGCATCCACCGTTTCCTCAGGAAACCGGTGAAGCCGTCCGAGCTATTCGATGCCCTCATGGCGGTAGTCAATGCTGCGGATGTTACCGCCGCCGCCGGAATGCACGGCGCGCACGAACCAGCGTTGCCGTCAGAAGCAGCGCGCCGCCTGAGGGTACTGATCGCCGAGGACCATCCTGTCAACCAGAAAGTGGTCACAGAGATTTTGCGTGAACGGGGGCACGATTTTTCCATTGCCAACAACGGAGTGGAAGCCGTGCAGATGCTGGAGCACGAGACATTCGACGCTGTCTTGATGGATATCCAGATGCCGGAAATGGACGGCTACCAGGCGACTGCCGAGATTCGGCAGCGCGAAAAAAGCACAGGAAAGCATATCCGCATCATTGCGCTGACTGCCCATGCCATGAAGAATGACCGGGAGCACTGCCTTGCAGCCGGCATGGACGATTATGTTTCGAAACCGGTCGATCCGGCCCTTTTGCTCCAGTGCCTGGAACTGGAGCACGGGCAGGTCCTGGATCCGTTCTTTGGGAATAGTGAAAAGACGGCGGCGGCGATCCCGGCTTCCAATGCGGCGGATGCTTCCAAGGAAGAAACGGAAGTTCCGGCCCCGGTATTTGACATGGCGGATGCATTGAAGCGGGTCAAGGGAAAGCACGACTTCCTGAAGCGTCTCGCGCGGGTTTTTTTGCAGGAGATGCCTGTTGCAATGGCTGACTTCCGGGCGGCAATTTCCACGCACGACGCACACAGGCTGGAACGCTCGGCGCATCGCCTCAAAGGTGCCGCAGGCACTTTAAGCGCCAAGCGGCTTGCCGATGCGGCCGCGAGGCTTGAGCATGCCGCAAGGGCAGGTGATGGGAAAAGTGATGCCGGCGGCATGGATGAGGCTTTCCGCGCCGTTGAGGCACTTGCGGTGGAACTGGTTGCCGAACTGGAATTATTAATCAATGGAGAGACGCAATGAAGGTGTTGATTGCCGATGATGATCCCGTATCCCTGCTTTTTTTGCAGGATGCCCTGGAGGAGAGCGGCTACGAAGTGCTGGCCGCGACGGATGGGGAGAATGCGTACGACATTCTCAGCGGCGACGACGCACCCATGCTGGCCATCCTCGACTGGATGATGCCGAAAATGGATGGGGTCAGCATATGCCGGAAGCTTCGTGAAACGGTGAAGGACCGCTATATATACCTGATCATCCTCACCTCCCGGCAGGAAACCGAGTTTGTCGTCGAAGCGATCAATGCCGGCGCGGATGACTTCATCAGCAAACCGTACAGCGTGGAAGAATTGCAGGCCCGGCTGCGGACGGGCCGACGCATCAGCCAGCTGGAACAGGAATTGCGGCTGAAGGCCACGCATGATTCGCTGACCGGCCTTTATAATCGGGGGACGATCCTGGATATCCTGCGTAGCGCGATGGCGCGCCACAAGCGGAATTCCTATCCCGTCTCGGTCATCTTTGCCGATCTGGACAATTTCAAGCAGACGAATGACCGCTATGGGCATCAGGCGGGCGATGAGGTGCTGCGTGAAGTCGCCGCACGGGTGAAACGCGTTCTCAGGCCCTACGACTCGTTTGGCAGGTATGGCGGCGAAGAATTATTGATCGTGCTGCCGGAATGCGGCGATAGCGGAGCGCTTGCGGTGGCGGAAAGGGTGAGGGCGGAGATTGCGGACCAGCCGGTGAAGTCCAATGGCGCGGAGATAAAAGCCTCGCTGAGCCTCGGGGTGGCAACCGCCGACAGGATGACGCCCATTCAGTTCGATGAGCTCATTTCGAGGGCGGATCGGGCGCTGTACCGGGCAAAAGACAAGGGACGCAACTGCGTCATGTTCGCAACGGCGGATTGATTGCAGGATACCGGACATCGTTTTCCTACGACAGTTTTTCCTGCCGTAGACGCATGGACACTGCCTAGCAGCCTGTCGGACTTAAAGGAAATCGGCTGCAAAAGCGTTTGGCCGGTCTACATTTCGCCGCTTTCTGCTCACAAAGGCCAATAGAACAACGATTGGCTTTCAAAATAGTCAAAATCTATTCTCATCCAGTCACATTTTGGCTTCGATTCTTCAAGTCCGACAGACTGCCAGTTCGATCCGAATCAGTATCCGTCCGCGCCGGGAGATTGTCCCGAAAGATCCGGCGCAGGCAGCATGGCCGGTTGGGCCGGATCCACTGGTCCCATGGATGGCTGGCCGGGCTGAACGGATCCCGAAGCCCCGGAAGGATCCATCGACGGGGCTCGTTTTCCCGGCGTGTTTTGCCGGGGAGGAGGGTTGGGCGGCTCGACGGTGGTCACCCCTTCCTGTTGCGGCGGGGTGCGAAATTGATCCAGCGCGCTGCCTTCCCCGGGGAACTCTCCCGCCGGGGCACCCTGCTGGCCCAAGCCCCCTACCGACCCCGGGCCACCGAACTGCGCCTGCACTGCGCCGGATACGGCATATGTCAAGCCGGCAAGCAGGATAGCCCGCGCGACATTTTTTAAAGCGAAAGACTGCTTCATGATGTTCCCTCGCGTTTATCAGACGAAATTTCTAACCAGCAAATAATACGCGGGTTCGTGGCTTTTTCCGTGCGTTTCCGCACTGAGGAAAGCCGATATCTGTGGCATTTTAAGGGTCGGAGGAGGGTGTTTTCATTGAACCTGAATTCCGTATTAGATCGCTTACCTTTTTGTTTAGTGAAATAAATGTAAGACTTCTTGTTTCACTCAAACTATTTTCTTCAGCTTGAAAGATTCTCGATATCTGATAGCCAACCATTTTATGGAGGATATATGAACAAATATAATCTGATTGCAGCCGCTTCCTTATTTTTACTTCCAATGACTGTTTCTGCCGCGGGTTATGGTGCAGCCGGGTGTGGACTGGGTTCGGTGGTAGTCGGACCGGGAACCGGTATAACACAGGTCTTTGCCGCAACCACCAACGGGACATTCGGATCTCAAACTTTGGGGATTACATCCGGGACTTCAAACTGCGGTGACCACGGGCTGGTAAAGACGAGTAAGGAGCGGGAAGTATTTGCCCAAGAAAACTATACCAGCCTGGTCAAGGAGATGGCCCAAGGCAAAGGCGAGAACTTGTCCACCCTGGCTAACCTGTACCAATGCCCCGCCGCAAAGCATTCGGAATTCGGCGCGATGGTGCAGTCCAAGTTCGATAGCCTGGTCGCCAGCGAGCAAACCACTTCAGCAGAGTTATTGAGCAAGCTCGAAAACCAGCTGGCCGGCAATCCTGCCCTCGCAACATCCTGCAACATCAAGCAAGCCGCACTGGATTAAGAATGACAATCGGCCATAGGCGGAAGCCTGTGGCCGATTCGTTGCATGGCGCAATGTCGCTGCCGCTTCTCTAGTATCCTTAACACTCTGCCTGCCACAAACATCCATCTGCCGTATCCATCTGCGGGACTAAATTCTGGTCATCATGGCTCGAAAGGAATTAATAAAGCTGTTCGATGGAATAATCAGCATAGGGACTACCTGAGTCCGCCGCAACAAAATTATCGGGCATAACCGGTAAACCTGGCGTATGTGTCGTCAGATCCGCTAAAGTGATTTCCTTTCCACCGCGTTGCGGTACCCCCGGCCTCTTCAGAAAGATGTTTCGCAACGGGATCAGCAAGCTGGACCTCGTCTCGCTGGATCATATCGGTTAGCAGCAGGCTGTGAAAACATTGGCATCCACGGAACGTGAGTCGTCTGTACCGAAATGGCCGTAAGCGATGATACGGCGTCCCTCCAGTCCCACCAATCCGACAACGATTCCAACCCCTTGCTTACGGTCTTCGATCCTCTCCGAAATAATCCGGCGAATTTCCGAATTTGCTGGAAAGCGAAATGCGGATGAAGATTGCGCCGAAGCGGTAGCAGCTATTAAAAATACTCCTCCTTCATTCCCCTCCACAAAAGCTCCGGTATCACGAGAATCCGAGAATATGACAAATGTGATTAGATGCGCCTGCAAGCGACTGGTCACACATAAATTTGCAGCAAAAAAGAGCCATTTTGCTGCACTAAATCGATGCCGGATCTGAAAGCGTATCGGATGATGTACCTCAGTCCAATAGGCTGGGCTATCAAAATGGGTAAGATATAGGGGTGATGAGCGATGTTTGGGTTAGTAATAATTTAAAAAACCAAGAAGGACACATGAAGAAAAAAAGCTTTTTAACTCCCGTTGCAGGGATGTCAGTTCGGAAACTCTATGTTGCGGTGCTGGTTTGTGCCGCCTCGATTACGGCCCCCGCCGCAGAATCTGCCATTATCCTGCAAGAGACTGGCGGCAATTTCTCCAACAACTGGGTTTCGCCGACCGTTGTTGCCAGCGGCACGACCGGCGTTACGGGCACGGGCGCGCCAGAGTGGACGGGCGGCGATCGACTTGACATCTTCAAGTTCTCCGGCCTCGCGCCGGGCGCAACATCCATTGTTTTTGATTTCTCATTGACCGGACCCTATAGCCCTGGCGCCTATGCAAACGGCGGCGGCGCCATCTACTATAGCTATGTGCCATTTTCCGGCGCCTACTATGTCGATCAGGGTGGAAAGGTTCTTGGCAGCCAGGATCTTCTCGCCGGCTATTTTGACGTCACCTACAACCCGTGGGACGCGGCCAATGCGACGAATCGCGGCGCTTCAAGCTTCACGCTGAACCTTCCTACGGAATTCTCAGGTAATCTTTTCCTGGCGCTGGACTTCACCTACGGCCTAGTCAGCTACAATATCAATTCGCCTTCTTGGGCCACGTCCGGCAACGGTAACGTCCCCGTGGAGCTTCCCGAAACGGGCTCCGTGCCACTCCCCGCGACGGGTTGGTTGTTGCTCGCCGGTCTCTTGGGGCTCGCCGCGAACCGTCGCAATCTCGGTGGACCCAATCGCCCGATCGCTGCTCATTCGACCGCGATGCTGGACGTGTAACGTACCATCGAGCATCCATTGCGGATGCAGGTTGCGCAACAGCGCGTGCTCTAATTCTTCCTTTCCCTTCCTGCCTGATTGCAATCCTTCAAGTCCGGCAGCCTGCTAGGCCCGGCCGGATTTTATAAGAATCTTGCTCCCTTCTTCGTCTACCGATGAATGCCGCATGGGGGCGCCGGATGCGTGCGGCGCCACCTCGGACAGGATCCCGAGGACTTCCTGCGCATATCGCTCCTGGGTAAAGCGGCTCTTTGCCCATTGTTGAGCGGTACGTCCGATCCGAAGGGCTTCCTTTGGATTGTCGTGCAGGAACCGTATCTTTTCCGTCAGGTCCCTTGTGTTTCCCCATTCGTAGAGAAGCCCGGTTTGGCCGTGCTGGATGATTTCGACGGTTGCGCCCCGGGCGCTCCCTACGACAGGCTTTCCTGCGAGCATCGCTTCTACCGCGACACGGCCGAAGGCCTCCCAGCGGGAGCATACGAGCACGACATCGGCATCCTGCGTCAGCGGCAGGGGGTTGTCGGCATAACCGTAAAGCCTTATGCGCCGCGATATGCCAAGGCTTTCCGCCTGCCGTATCAGTTGTGTGCGGTAGCGCCTTCCGTCATCTCCCACCAGCAGCAGGTGTGCGTTGATGCCTCCCTCCGTCAATTGCGCAAGCGCGGAAATGGCCTGGTCCTGGCCCTTCCAGGGATGCAGCGACCCGATGATGATGCACTGGAAAAATAGCCGGCTCAGGACCGGCTGGGGAGGGTCCGTGATGGCACACGGGGTAACGGACTGGTAGACGACGCGGATTTTTCCCGGATCGATAAGATGTTTGTAGTCATCTGCGACAGAGCGGGAGGTGGCGATCACCGCATCCGACAGGCGGTTCATGAGCCAGGAGACCCCGCGTTCGCCCAGATCGAATTTCTGGCTGGGATTATGCGCCAGGGATTCGTGCGAATGCCATATGTGGGGCCTGCCTATTATCCACGCGGCCAGCGCACCGGCGCCCATCACGACCGTATTGCTGTAGACGACATCCGCCTTCCATTTCCTGATCATCCAGGCTACGCGGAGGCTCATCAGTGCGGTTTTCAGCAGGCGCAGCAAACGGTAGGGAAACCACCTGGGACGGGACATCCAGACGGGGTAGCCGACGACCCGCCATTCTATATTCATGCGGCTGAGTTCGTCGAGGAGGGGGCCTTTCTTCGGGACCAGCACCAGGACTTCAACACCCGAGCGGAGCAGTCCCTGCAGCAGCTCGAGCAAGGCTAGTTCCGCACCATACCGCCCCGCGGAATGGGAAACAAAACATACGCGCATGGATAACTGCCTCCGATTCCTTCAACTACGGGAAATAAAAACCGGTAAATGGAAGATGCCTGGCCGCAGCAGTGGTCCGATGAAGGCTTGATACTTTTTCCGTGCCGGTTGCCGGGTCATTGCTGCCTCATGTCGCCTAGAAAAGCATATTTCATGGAGGCGAGATTTTTCTTTACGACCGCCCGGTAAGGTTTCGGCAGCAGGTATCTATATAGCTTGGCCATGTTTTGTCTCGCGTAACCCCAGACCCGATAGCGTAAAGTGAAATAAAAGAAATTCTCCGGAAGATGCTTCCAGACCTGGTAACGGTTCAGCACCAGATCGCCCAGCCCCATTCGCAAGGCATGGGATAGCAGGATTTCCGGCGGATAGCGGGCGTCGAAAGGATAGGGATGCTCCAGCGTCGCGCCCGTCAAAAAGTGGTTTCGGATCGCTACGGCGGGATCGTCGCCGAAATAGCGTGGGTGGGCGAGCCACAGGTTCGGTCTCATGTCCGCCTCGAAAAAATGGAGCCTGCCGTCAAGGCTGGAACGGATGGAGCTGATGTTCACGAAGCCGTGCGCTCCCAAGGCGCTGCCCAGCGAGCGAAGGTCATCAAAAACCTTTGGGTCCACCTGGGAAAGCTGCACATATCGCCTGACCAGCGTCGGCCCGAACCGGTATGTGTATTTTTCCTGGGTGGAGTATGCAAAATGGATGAGCTTGCCATCCTGATAAAAAGCCTCCATGGATACCTCGACGCCTTCTATCTTCTTTTGCACCAGAACGGGAAAAGCCTTGATTTTTCCTATCGCCTCATCCAGATCGTCCTCGCTTGAGCTTTCGAATATCCCCAAGCCTCCCGAAGAGGAACTGACTTTGATGAAGAGGGGATGGCCCAATTCCCTTGCGGCATGCTTCAATTCATGCGCATCGTCGGCAATCCGGAAATCGGGAGTCCGCAGTCCATTTTCCTTGAAAACCTTCGACAGGCCGATTTTGGAGAAAACATGCGAAAAATGCTGCCTTGACGTAACGGGGAGCAACGCCAATTTTTCATTGGCGGGCAGATCGGAATCCAGTATCTTTCCCAGGGTGGGATCGTCCCCGATCACCACCAGGGCGTATTTCCTTTTTGCCTTTTCCGAAGCGATTTTCAAAAGCACATCGGTTTCTTTTGCCAGAAAATAATGCCGCACCGATCTGCTCTTTTTAAAAAGGGGATTGATGGAAATCACGTCGACGGTGAACCCTGTCCTGGTTAACAGATTCTGCACCGTCATCATCAACTCCGGCCAGGCACCGCCTATCAAAAGCGCATCGAGCTTATGCATTCATTGTCATGTTTCGAAAGATTGAGAATGCCGGGATCGGAAACCAAGAAGATGCCATGTGAAAGGTTTATCTTGTGGGGTTGATCCCTGGCTGCCGGTTTGAATAGGGAAACACCCTTCGATTCTAGCCGTTCACTTGCGCCCGACAAGCTGTAGGTTTTTACAGCTATTTTTTTTGCCCGGAATAGTGTTCGGAGCTGGATTTCTTTTCGTGGGCACTTGATATTTTGGGTTCATGGAGTTCGCAAATGCCCGAACCCGCTTCTCTATCGGATGGAATCTCGCCAGCGGATAATTGGCAGTGGCAGTTTGGTGACTGAATCACAAAGTTGGTACTATTAGCGAGGACAGGGGAAGATCATGTCCGGAGGCTCCACCCATCCGTCGAGGTTGTCCGTGATTGAGGACAATGGCAATGAAGATTGGCTTGTACGAACCGCTGAACACGCTCAAACCGATCGCACCGGCAGTATGGATCGTTGACGGGCCGATCGTACGCATGAGTGCGCCATTCGCGATGAGCGCGCCATTTCCCACGCGCATGACAATCGTGCAACTCGCCGACGGCGGATTGTGGTGCCACTCTCCGACTGCGCCCGACAATGCGCTGTTTGCCGCGCTCGATTTGTTGGGCCCAGTGTGCCATCTGGTCTCGCCGAACAAACTGCATTACACGCACATCAACGCCTGGAAAAAACGCTATCCGCAAGCACTGGCGTGGGCTTCGCCGGGCGTGTCGGAATTCGCGGCCGAGCAACGCATTAAAGTGAATTTCGACGCCGATCTTGATGACGGACCGCCTCCGGACTGGTCCGGGCAGATTGATCAACTGCGTTTCCGTGGCAGCCGCTTCATGGAAGAGACTGTGTTCTTTCATCGTCGCACCGCTACGTTGATCCTGACTGACCTGATCGAGAACTTCGAGGCGGATAAATTGAATGAGACCCAGCGCTGGCTTGCGCGGCTTGGCGGTGTGCTTGCTCCCAACGGCCAAGCGCCGCTGGATATGCGCATGACCTTCATCGGCCGCAGAGATACAGCTCGCCCTTGTCTGGTACGGATGCTGGCGTGGCAACCGCAGCGGATAATCCTCGCGCATGGCCGTTGCTATCTCGAAAATGGCGGGGCCGAACTGCGGCGGGCCTTCAGCTGGCTTCGTTGAAATTGTACGTTGACAACGGAAGGTGTTCGGATGTTTGCGATCGGGTTTCGCATGATCTCAACATCCGTAAATATTCGATGGCTCAAGTGTTGCGCTGATCGGGGTGATTCGGGGCGGATTTTGGAACGCGAGGGCTGATCAGCAATTTGGTCGCCCGCATAGGGCGGGTCAGGCGCCAGGAGGTGGAAGCATAAATATCTTCAATGCGGGATTTTAATCCGGCACTCTGTTCGTCGCGCGCCTCCACGGTCTGGTTGAGGTGCGCAATGTGTGCGTCACGCTCAATCACGGCCTGGTTGAGGTGCGCAACGTGTTCCTCACGCGCAATCGCGACCTGGTCCAGGTGCGTAATGTGTGCATCGCGCTCAATCACCGCCTGGTTAAGGTGCGCAATGTGTCCCTCACGCGCAATCGCGGCCTGGTCCAGGTGCGTAATGTGTGCGTCGCGCTCGATCATTGCCTGGTTGAGGTACGTGATTTGTTCGTCATGCGCACTCACAGCCTGGTTGAGATGCGTGATTTGCTCGTCACGCGCAATCGCAGCCTGCTCAAGTTTCGAGACCTGCAAGGCGGCGATATTATTCCATTCGGAAATTTTATCGGTCAGGAGCAGGATTGGCTTGAGGCGTTCATATTCCTTGACCCAACGGGCAACCTGGTCTTGCAGGGCGGGGTCATCAAGATGGTTCTCGCCTGAGGCAACCTCAAGCAGCGCGGCGTAAACCTCGCGCACAAGGGAAGGGCAGGCCTCATCCTTCGACAAATCGTCCAGGCCGTATGTCGTATGCCTCAGCGACCGATCCAGAAACCCGGCGCTGTAAATCTTCAGTTCGACCTCGTCAATTTTCAAATCCAGTTTTTCGGCGATCCTTTTTACTTCGAGCTCCGGCGAAAGCATCAATCTATCGTAGTCCACCAGAACACGCTTCAGGCCAGCACTGCCCGACAGGCTTTCGATGACGTGCCCCAGCCACAGGAAGTAATTCTTTTCGGCATCGAATCCATCACGTTTGGTTAATGATTGGGACACGCTGAGCGGATGGCGTATGGCCAGGACACAGCCGATATCGAGCTGGCATTGGAGGAATACTTTTTTCCAGAATGGCAGCAATTTTATGGTGCGCGGATCCTTGAAGCCGAAAATCGTCCCTTCGCTGAATTTCGGGGAAAGCAGTTTCGCCGCCTTGGATAGGAAATAGTTTTCCTGCTGGGTTTCCATATCATGCAGCGCAAGCGGGGCCAGATGGTGCCAGTCGCTTCCCAGCACGTGCATGATCTCGCAATTTATCCCGCAGAGGTCCTGGTCTTCCCAGAAGCCTTTAGGATTTGGAGCTTGCGGGGGAGGCATCCTGTCGCCCAAATCCACCCCCATCGCGCGCAGTGAACGCGCAACGGCGCTGGTGCCGCTGCGATGCATCCCCAGGACGACAACAATCCGCTTCTTCCCCTCTTTTTGAACGGCATCCCCAGGAGCGCCATCCTTAGGAACGCTATCCCTCCGCGCTTGCGGCGCGCCAGCTGTTAGGCTGGTCTCATGCTGACCGGACACTTCCGATGGAAAGGGAAATTTCTTTTGTTGCTCCGTTTCGTCACGCTGGTGTTGCAAAACGCACGGTTCGCCCTTGTATCGCATGACAAGCGGCACAGTAGTCGTCATTTCTTGCATGAACGCATGCTCCCATAATCCATCCTCGCCCCAGCAGTCGCCGTGATCCGCGCAAACGATGATCGTGCCATCCATATGCCGGCGCAGGAGGTCGCCAATCCGGCGATCGATGAATTCGAGACTGCTCCGTTGCCGGATGCGGCATTCGGCGGAGCGGTCAACCGACTGGTAGGGAATGCAGGGGTTGTCGTCGGCAGACCAATCGGCACCTTCATGCCAGTAGGGCGCGTGCGTCTCACCGATATTCATGAAAGTAAAAGTCGGCCCGGATGCTTCCGCAAGGCACTCATTGACGAACCTGATTTGCGCGTCCAGGAAATAAGGACCGGCGTAAAAGAAGCGGCTGAAACTGTCAATCAGGTGGGCACCGGTAATCGTGGCGGGGTCGAACCAGCCCATCGCCGCGGTGCCGATGGTTTTATAACCCAGGTCATTGAAGCCTTCAATGATATTGCGTCCGGAAAGTGCATATCCCTCGGTCCCCTTGCCGGGATACCCGATGCCGACAAGCTTGAAGAGCTTGCCGAACTTCGGATCGAAAAACGTCTGGGCGCAGCCCGCGATTCCGGGCGTGAAGCCGACAAACATGGCCGAGTGCGAGCCGTACGTGAAATAGCCGGGTGACTGCGCCTTATAGAATGGCGCGATGGCCTTTAGGTTTGGAACACGGCTTTCCGCAAAGGTGTCGAAACGGCAGGAGTCAAGCGTGATGAATAAAATGTGATCGTCGGTTGGACTCATAGGCCAATAGCCAATGCAATCTTGCTCCGGGATTGCAAAGAGAATATTGATTCGAGGAAGAAATGCTCTCGCTGTTATCAGTATGGAACAGGTAGCAGCTCTGTGGATAGCTGTAGGATTTTACAGGGTGGGTGGCGTTACTATTCTGGAAGTAATACTCTGCGTGTTTCCTTAGTCTTGCTATAACCACAATCATGGAATAGTTGTAACGGCTGAGTTATAGATTTAGACTGCAGCTTTTATGGAAGTTTTATTTTTTAAAGTGAGAAAGGAACCAGCGTCGTTTGCTATTTCGATAGGTGAATCGAGGTTGTAATCGCTGGAGTAAAGTCAATGCACAATTTCCAGGAATGAGGAATAAATATTGAAACGAATTGTCAAGGTCACCCTATGCTTCGCTATTCGATCTATGAATATATACTAAAGTTACCGCGCGATCAGGTACCTCGTAATGCACGGCGCCTGCAAGCGCCGATTAAGGAAGCCTAATGAAGAAGATATATGAGGTACCATCGGAAAGGAGATATTGGGTTGTTCGAGCAGAAGGTGGTGAATATTACGATCACTTTACCCGGAACGGGATTATCGCAATTGGACACTTGAACCTCCTAGATCTTCCAAATTCAACTGAACAGAGCCCTTCCTTAGAGCAGTCAAAGCTAGAAAAAGATTTTAAGGCGCTTTCGGATAGCGACCCAACCTTGAAATCAGTAGGAAAACTTTCACAAGCGAAGTCATTTCTGTACCAAATGAAGCCTGGAGATTGGGTAATAACTATAGGATTAGGTTCCGTTCGATTCGGGTGGATTATTGGGAATCCCTTCATTGAAAAGGAGCCACTCGTTGTCGTCTATAATGAAGAACGTGATCACGTCGTTAAAATGGACATGCACCTCCGTCGCCGCGTTCAATGGGGGCCAGCAATTTTCCGTCGAGGACTTCCTTATGGGCTATTGATAAGTCTCAAGGCAAACCAAACGGTATTCAACTTAGATGCCAAATGGGAAGCTATTTACCACACGCTCTATCCAGCATTCCTTAGTGAGAACAAGCTTTATCTCTCTGCAAAAATAAAAACTAAACAGGATATTAAAAATCATAATATCGCTACTATCTTCAAGCTACTTGATGAGGTGGAAGTGATAGGCAAAACAATGGCCGAGGGCGCAAGCTGCGAAGATTTTGATCAAACAATAAAAGAATATATTAAGAAGGATGCTCTAACCATCACCACCAAGGCACAATTTCACTCGGCGGGAGATATATGGAATGCTATTACAAGCGGGACCCTTGATTTCGACCTAAACAATTGGGTTATTTACACAGTTATTGCTTATTCGATGATCTTCGGGAACCACAAGGCAGGATTTGATGGACTAATTGATATCGACACAAGAAAAAAATTTTGGGATTTAGTCCTAAGCAGAATAAAGAAAAATCACGCGGAAAAAGTTGTCGAGACTCTTCAGATAGAGCTGCCAAAAATTGACACATCGAAACTGGAAGATTGTACCAACGATAGGGAATAGAAAAATCACGAAAGAAGAAAACAGGGACAGACAACGGTTTTAGGCTATTGAGTTGAATCCGGTACGGGCAGGCACGGAAAAAATAGTGGTCCCACGGAAGATGCGGACGACCACGCAAGCCCCCCGGATCAAGAAAGTTATTTCAAGGGTGATGAAAACGTGGTCTGTCCCAATAATCTGATAATCCCCTGGATCAAGCAGTTGTTCGGTATTCTGGCTCTGCCCTAGCGGAACCCACCTGCATGATGAAAGTAAGGTACGCCCGCCGGCGAGCTGCGGGATATTGGAACTTCCTGAATTACCTCCGGCTGCAGGAGTAGGCGAACGCCCTTCCTGCTAAAGCGCATTCGTCATTATGGCCTGAGCTCCCTCGGCTAGAAGAGCGATTAGCCGCATAACCAGTCAACCCTGAAATAATCAATAACACAACCACAAGAATTTTCACATACATTTTTCATCTCTCAAGGTGGGAAGCTCGATAATGCATTCTTGAAATCGTGTATTGAAGGAAATGAAAATATGAAAAGAATTGTGATCGGTATCATGCCGCAGGAGAAAATCCGTGAACGCATGCTTGCGATAGCCAGAGGCACATATAAGCCTAAGCCTGGCGAACCCAAGATATGGTTTACTTCAATGAAGTCGCTTGCAGAGGTCTTGAGTGATGATAACCGCGCCTTGCTCGCCACTATCCATGAATCTTAGCCTGAATCGATTACCGGTCTTGCAGCGATTACCGGACGAAAGCCCGGCAATCTCTCACGCACTCTGAAAACCATGTCTCATTATGGGATTGTGGAAATGCGGCGCGAGAACCGGCATGTGCGTCCCATCGTCAATGCTACCGAGTTTCAAATATTGACTGCTCGATAGATTGGTGCGAATTTGAATACATTATCTTTCGGGAATCGATAGGAACTCATTCTAAACAAGGCAGTGATTTGCCGGCAATACGAGCACGTAAATAGCCTATTTTCCGGCGTTGGCCCAGGTGGTGCGATCCATAACGGCAACCTCCATTTGACACCCCGTTCACATTGTCTACCTTTTAATGTGTCCGGAAAAGCCGGGCTAGCTCAGTCTGTCCCTATTAATCCAATAATCCGATAACCTGAGCGAGAAGCGGATGGATCACTCGTTGCAGGATACAAGTAGCAACCGGACCCATCCGCAAAGTAAATTATTTTCGGGCCTCGCAGGAATAATGGTGGATTCCTGGAAAAACGCAATGGCGTTATCCCGATACGAAGCCTATCTGCTCATCTAATTACGCAGCTGCATCCATCGGCGCCAGACCCACGGCGGGCCCCCTGTCGTTCGCCCAATATACCTTGGATTCGGGCCAGCCCACGAGGGTTTCTTCATAATGGTACGGATGCAGCGAATTACCGGATTGCGTGGTGATGGCATTTGGCAAACGCTCGATGTTGCCTTCGACGGTCCGCAAATACGTAACATGTTTGCTCATTTCAAGTTCTCCTGTGGTTGCCTTACGAAAGTAATTAAGAGGTACTCCGCTTTATACCCGTGTGGTATACCATTAAGAGTAACATGGATTATTAAAGTTAACAATAATTTCACAATTAATTGAGATATTTTTCACGGATGTTCGTAAACCGTAACTTCGAGTTAACCCTCGCCGGGCCGGCACCGCGAATTTATTTCACTGACTCTCGACTGCACCTGTAGAATTCTACAGCTACACAGGAAGCCTTCCATATGCTGTAATGCTTTACACTTTCCGAGTTAACAGCAACATGCTCCTGCGGACGATAGCTCGTTTTCCTGTATCAACCAGCGGCGGGCCACTACAGCCGCAAAACAAACCACAAAATAAACAACAAAATAGCAACAACATATGCCACAAGATAAAGGGGAAGCAAACATGAACAAGGTAACCGTGGCCATCGCCGATACCGATGCACAAAGGCGCACCAAACTGGAACACAC
>JBDTDT010000059.1:0-21471 GCA_039922995.1 Nitrosospira sp.
GGGTGGGACCGTAATGGAAGAGGCATATCTCCGGGCAGTTCGGGACCGCATGCCCGTGGAATTCGAGATATGGTACAAATCCCGCCAATGCTGGTACTGCGTCCGTGCCTGTCCCATCGAGAATGGCGGGCTTGCGGCATTTTTTCACGATATCGGCGAGCGCAAGAATATCGAGGGGGAACGGCGCCGCACTCATGCGCTCCTCACGACCATCCTCGACAGCAGCCCCGACGTGATCGTCGCCAAGGACCGTGAAGGGCGCTACCTTGCGGTGAATGAAGCTGCCGCCCGGATCATCGGGCGGCCGGTGGAGAAAATCATCGGCCGGACGGACAAGGAGATTGGCCCCCCGGAAGTGGCCGAGTCGATCATGGCAGTGGATCGCGAATTGATACGCACGGGAAAAGCAGTCTCGCTCGACGAGCAATATCCTGACCCCAGCGGCTGCCTGCACTCTTTCCAATCCATCAAGGCGCCGCTTCGCGACGAGGCCGGGACGCCGGTAGGCATCGTCGTGGTGTCGCGCAACGTGACTCGCCAAAAGCACGCCGAAGCGGCCCTTCTCAAGAGCGAGGACGAATTTCGCATGCTCGCGGACAATATTTCCCATCTCGCCTGGATGGCGGATGAGTCGGGTTCGGTTTTCTGGTTTAACCAGCGCTGGTACGACTATACCGGCACTACGCTGGAGGGAATGCAGGGATGGGGGTGGCAGGCGATCCATCACCCGGACCACGTGGAACGGGTCGTCGCGCACAAGAAACATTGCTTTGAAACGGGAGAAATCTGGGAGGACACCTTTCCGCTCCTGGGCAAGGATGGGAAATACCGGTGGTTCCTGTCCCGCGCGCTGCCCATCCACAATGCGGAGAACAGGATCATTCGATGGTTCGGGACCAATACGGACATTACGAAGCAGCTGGATATCGAGCGGGAACTCAGGCTCGCGAATGCGGACCTTGAGCAATTCGCCTATTCCGCCAGCCACGATCTCCAGGAGCCGTTGAGGGGCGTCAGCATCTACAGCGAACTGCTTGTTGCGCGCCATTCGGATCAACTGGACGACGAAGCCCGCGAATTCCTCAAATATTTGAGGAACGGGGCGTTGCGCATGGAAATGCTGGTACGGGACCTTCTTGCCTACACGCAAGTCAGGCAGGTGGATGCGCCGCTTGAAAAGACGGATGCCAACGCTTCATTGAAAGCCGTGCTTGCCGACCTGGCCCAGCCCATTGCCCAGAGCGGGGCGCAAATCACCTCCAACATGCTGCCGTTGCTTCCGGTGCATGGCAGCCATCTGGAGCAGCTTTTCCGGAATCTTATCGGGAATGCCCTCAAGTACTGCGGCGGCAAGCATCCCATCGTGCACGTGGAAGCCCGGCAGCAAAACCGGTGCTGGCTGTTCTCGGTGAAAGACAATGGCATTGGTATCGATTTTCAGTATAAGGAGAAAATTTTTGGATTATTTAAACGGTTGCACACCAGCGAAGAATATCCCGGAACCGGCATCGGCCTTGCCGTCTGCCAGCGGATCGTCGAGCAGTATCATGGCCGCATCTGGGTCGAATCCAGGCCCGGCGAAGGATCGGCCTTCTACTTCACCCTCTTCTGAAGTGGGCTCCCCCGAGGACTGCTTTCATATCCTTCTTATCGAGGATAACAAGGCCGACGTATTTCTCATGCGGGAAGCGCTTGAGGCGGAGAACATCACCACCCGGCTGCATGTGGTGAGCGATGGCGAAATGGCTATCCGTTATATCGATGAACTGGCTGCCGACACCAAAGGCCATTGCCTGTCGCTGGTGCTGCTGGACTTGAATCTTCCCAAAAAATCCGGATTCGAAGTCCTGGAGCACCTGCGCCGGAACGAAAAGTGCGGAAATGCCCTGGTGGTGGTCGTTTCCTCGTCCGATTCCATCAGGGACAGGGCTGAAGCGGCCGCGATGGGTGCCGACGCCTATTTCCGGAAACCTTCGGACTATGCGGCCTATCTGAGGATAGGCGAAATCATCAAAGACATGTTGCTGGTCGATCAGGGGGCGGGGCCGTGGAGCCCGGGTACCGACTCGACATGAACGTTCCCAGGCGATCCTTTTCCCTTGCGGGAATGGTGATGCTTTGCCTGTCGCTGCTTGTGGTGTGCGCCATCGCATTCCTGTCCTACCGGAATATCCAGGCGGGCGCCGAGGCGCATGAGGAAAGCGGTACCAGCCGAGGCCTGGCGAACCTCAGCCGCCAGCTTCTTTCCAAGCTCAAGGATGCCGAAACTGGCCAGCGGGGATTTATCCTGACCGGAAAAGAAGAGTACCTTGAGCCTTACCGCCATGCCGTCCTCGTCATTCCCCAATTGCTGAGGCAGTTCAAGGCCCGGGCGATCAATTCCAGGCAGGATCAACTCGAAAGATTACGGGGCCTTGAGCCCCTGGTTTTCGAGAAGCTTGCCGAGCTGGAAGAAACCATCCAGCTTCGGCGCGACGGCAAACTGGCAGAAATCCAGGCGATGCTCGGGACAGGCCGCGGTATCCAGTTGATGGAAAAGATCCGGCTGCATTGCAGCGACATTGAGGAAATTGCGGAAAACCGCGTGACAAGATTTTCCGCTGCCGAAAATAAAAGCTCGCACCATTTAAGGCTGGTGAGCATTATCGGCAGCGCGCTTCTATTTGTATTCCTGCTCATCTCGGCCGTGGTAATTTTCCGCAGCATGGCGCGCCGGGAAGAACTCTACAGGCAGGTGGATGCGGCCAGGAAACTGCTTGCCACCACGCTGGAGGGCATCGCCGATGCCGTCATCGCAACGGATGCCGATGGCAGGGTTACCTTCATCAACCCCGTCGCCCGGCGCCTGACGGGGTGGGACGAGCCGGAAGCAATGGGGCGCCATATCAGCGAGGTGTTTCCCATCGTCAACGAAACCACGCAGGGCAAGGTCGATAATCCGCTCGAAAAAGCCCTTTCGGAAGTCGTGGCGGTTGGGTTGGCCAATCATACCAACCTGATCGCAAGGGATGGCAGCCAATGGCCCATCGACGACAGTGCCGCCCCGCTCAAGAACGAGCACGGAGAGCTGATTGGGGGTGTCCTCGTCTTCCGCGATATTTCCGCGCGCAGGCAGTCGGAACGGAAAGTGCGCGCCGCTGTTGCGGCGCTGGGGCGATCGAATGAAGAACTCCAGCAGTTCGTGAATGCTGCCGCGCATGACCTGAGATCGCCGCTCCATACCGTGAACGGCATGGCTCAACTGCTTTCCCGAAAGCTGGGGGACCGGCTTGACGACAAGAGCCGGGAAATCATTGGGCATATCAACGGAGGCGTGGGCCGCATGTCGAATCTTCTCGAGGACCTGCTGTCCTTTGCGCAGGCGAGCCACTTCGACAATGCGGCCGGGCCGTTGCCCCTCGACCAGGCGTTGCGGGCAGCGCTGACCAACCTGCAGGGAGAAGTGACCAAGGCCGGCGCTATTGTCACTTCGGACCCCCTGCCGGTGATCGAAGCGTATGAGACGCACATGATCCAGCTCCTTCAAAACCTGATCGGCAATGCGCTGAAATACCGCAGCCCGCAGCCGCCCCGCATCCATGTTTCGGCCACGCATTTCCCCGAGGAATGGGTCATCAGCGTGTCCGACAATGGCATCGGCATCGATACCGAGTATTACGAAAGGATTTTCGAGCCATTCAAGCGGCTTCACGGCGGCGAATATCCGGGAAGCGGCATTGGCCTTGCAACGTGCCAGAAAATCGTCACGGGCTACGGCGGCCGCATCTGGGTCGAATCGGTGCCCGGTGCGGGCTCGAAGTTTTTCTTTTCGCTGCCGGTGGGGGGGAGCAGTGCCGAATCCCGCGCGCACGAGTTATCGGAGAGTTTGGTGGACGATACCTGCGGCTGAGGCGGGTAAAAGCGCCTGGGGATCTCTCGTTTCAGACTCCAAAATAGTCACTCGACAGCAAGCGGGAGCTAGGGCCTGTTAACCCTTATTTCGCACCCGCGTTTTTTGTGCGCAACCCGAAGGGACGGGACGGATTTCATCCAGCCCTTCGTTACTCGCCGCTTACGGAGGCCCGCTCCGCCGCGCGGCTCATGCCTCGTGCTGGATGAAATCCGTCGCCGTCGCGGGCGTGAAATAAGGGTTAACAGGCCCTAGATAAGATGCGCTCTATCCGCACCGTGCCGGGGTGTGTCGTATAAAAAACAAGGTACCGGCCAAAGGGAGTTACGCGGATGCCTGGGCCGAATTCCTCGCGTAAGAGTGCGGCTTCGGGAAACGTAACGATGTTGCGGCAATGCTCGCGGATTTCGCCGATATAAGACAGCGCGCGTCGCGGATTGTCCCTAGCAATGTAATTGGCAATTTCTTCAAGATCGAGTTCGGCGAAGGTCGATAAAATACATTGCATAAAAAGCATTAAGCCTGCGGGTCGAGCATGGCCTGATACTTCGCTTCAAGACGCACAAAAATATCCTCTGCCGGCAAAGCCGGACTTCCGAGGCCTTCCTGGATTTTGGCGCGATCTTCCTCAATCTCGATTTCGCGCATGCGCTCCCGTCCTTCAAGCGTACGCAAGGCTTCCCGCACGACTTCGCTCGCGCTGGCATAACGGCCGCTTTCGATCTGCTGACGAATGAAATGCTCGAAATGGTCACCTATGGCATAGCTGGAAGGCATAGCGATTGTCTCCTTGATAATTTTTTAAATATTATCAATCTTTGATAATTTCTACAAGATGTCTTGATAGGTATGTCGCTCATGATGGGCATTGTGCTGGACAACATCGCCACGCTCAAGTTACCGAATCGGCCTGGGCGGATCGAGCCGCGTGCTAAGAAGCCACGACCGAAACCGCTGCCGCTACTGACCGTGCCCGCGCCACATCGTACGCGAAGCAATTCGAGCAAAACGAATGCTTAAACTTGTGGCATGGTAGTCTGTCCCCATTCTTTCGAATCGTTTCCCAGCCAAGGTAAATGTAGGACGAGTCTCAAGTCTCCCACACCAAACCCGTTTTATCGCAAGATGGACACTTTATTTATGCCTCCTTTATTTTAGCTGCGCCATTTATAGCGTCGAGCTGATATATAATACGCTATACGTACAACGTGCAGGAGATAAACCATGCATAAGAAAATGACCATTACACTGGATGAAGAGGTATATGAAGGGCTTTACCGGACGGTTGGGAAACGCCGGATGAGCCAGTTTATTGAGGACCTGGTGAGGCCGCATGTCATGGGGACCACATTGGATGAGGGGTACAAGGCAATGAATGCCGACAAGGAACGTGAAGCCGAAGCGAAGGAATGGTGCAACGCCCTTGCTAAAGATATGACAGATGAAGCGCGGTGAGGTCTGGTGGGTGGAATTTGATCCTGCGGTAGGAAGCGAGATCCGCAAGACGCGCCCCGCTGTTATTGTTAGCAATGATGCGGCTAACCGGCATCTGTCACGGGTTGTCGTTGTACCGATCACCCGTAACGCGGATCGCCAGTACCCGGGAGAGGCATTGGTGACGATTGCCGACAAGCGAGGCAAGGCAATGGCTGATCAAATCATGGCAGCGGATAAAATTCGCCTTAAAACGCAACTTGGCAGCCTGACAAAATCCGATATGCTGGCAGTAGAGAATGCAATCCTGGTTCACTTGGGGATGCCAAAATAAAGCTTTTGGATCTCCCACACCGCTTGAGCCAGCCGCGCGGCAAAAATGGATCCCCATTGCAAAATCCCCGTCCCGAAAAAAGACGGGGATTTTCGTTTAAGGGGGCTTTCGGTGTGATTGCCTGGATTGAGCCCAGGAAAGGTCGGAACACGAGCGATAGCCACTTTCTCCCTCAGGGTGTACCTCAGTCCAATAGGAAATAAACCACTAGCCGGCGACAATTCCAGAATGTGCACGGCAGCATTTGATGCCGTACTCCTGGAGAAGGCAAAATGAAGAAATTGTTGTTTGTGTTCTGGTTGACTTTCCTCGGCTCGCCGGTTTGTTCCGCGCTTACTTCCACTTCTGATCCATTGCGAGCGTTTGCCGCAACCTCATTGCCTGCTTCTGCCCATTTATCTTAGTGAATCCTGGCGGCCGCCCGCTTGCCGGCAATGAATGTCGCTCATTATGAAATGCGTGATGGCGCACTGCCACCTGAAGAGCAAGGAATGCTGGAAAGCGAATCTGGCAACAGGTATGCGGAGTGGGTGCCAGAGGTGATGGAAACCATGGCGATGGAACCATGGCAGGCATGCTGGGCAGCGTTATCCAGGAGGGTAGCTGAGAAGTTTGAGCATTGATGTTCTGGCGTTCTGATTTATGGCCCTTCGTTCCTACACAAAGATTACCACTTCCCTTAATGCCATCACCAAAATGGCCGAAGCCCTGCCGGATGTAGAAAAGCGGTCCGTTCTCAAAGAGAAGTCGGACGAGTTGCTGAAGTTGGCGAAGGATGCGCAGAAGTGGGTATTCATCCTCGATAGTGAGCTTCGGCAGGCCCGGTTACGCCTGGAAGAGCTGGAGAAGCAATTAATCGGAACATCCCAGTCTACGAAATAAGGCTATTAAGGACAGATACGTTCCGAATTTTGCTACCTTTATGGGGGAACTGCTAAAAGAGGAAGAAGGGGAAAAAGGGGGAAGGAGGGGAAATAAGCGCATAGCAGGCCGGCGAAGTCATTTTCTCATTGAACTTTACTTGCATAAGTGAATCATATGTAGGTATCAATCATCGCTTTACCCTATCCTTTGGGCGCTTTTACTCCCTTTTCGCGCCCGGCCCGGCAGACACCCTAACTGCCGGGCTTTTTATTTGCGTGTTGCAACCTTCGTTTTAATAAATAAAATGGCCGGTAGCGATCGAGCTCTAAGCCGGTATCAGGGGACCCTCCCGGTTTTCAGGCAACAATTCCGGCTCAGCCGAAGCGCCTGACCCGTCTCAGAAAACTGCTGACTACGCGCATCGGCCGGGTGATGCGCATCGAGTTGGATCCACGGAGTGCGGTGATGGTCTGCTCCTTGGCGGCGACCGCCTGCTGCATGGCGTGATTTTCTGCAAGCAGCCGCTCGCGGTCCCGCACCATCGGCATGACGGATTGAATATAGCGGGCCAGGGCATGGAGCTCATCCCTGTATTCGGCTGAAGGAAGACGACGTTGTTTGCTGAAATCTTCAACTGTCCTTGCATACAAGGATTCCAGCACGTCCGCTGCGCCATCGAGCGTGCATTGGCTCCTGACGGCTGCGGTGAGGGCTGCAATCCGCACGGGATCGTAGGCGGAAATGGCGTTCGCGATGGATTCGGCATTGAATTGGCCCGTGCTCAGCCTTGGTGAAAAGTTTTGGCTTTGGAATGAATCGAAATTACCCAGGTCCACAAGGTCAAGGCATGAGGAACGACTGATGGGTAAAACAGCACATCCGGAAGCCATCGCCTCAAGCGCCGAACGGCCGGAGGATAATACGATGTCGTACTCCGGCAGCACCACCTCAGGCTCGCGCGTATCGCCCTGCGGCAACCCAAGATCCAGCTTTATATCCATTGATTCGAAAGCCTGGCGGAGCTGGGCGGCGTGCCAGCTGTTGCGGTCGAAAGTCCTCAGGTAAAGCAGGGCCTTGCGGGGTTTTTTCGCCGGTTTGCGTATTGAGCGAAACCGGTCGAGATCCACCCAATTTGCAACCGTCATGACGTTCTGGTCCGTCAAGCCACATGACAGGCGGATGCGATCGGAAACGACCGAGCACATGCCGACATAGTGCAGAATGCGCGGATGAACCGGCGGCTCTTCCACCCAGGGCAGATATCCGTGGCAATGATAAATGGCCGGAACATCGGGAAACGCGCACAAGGCACGCATCGTATCCAGATGATGCTGGCCGTGGATGACATCGGGCTTGAACGGAGAGTCGAAAGGGTTGGGAATCGCGGGAATCGCCATCTCTTTCAGGATGGCGCCTGCTTCGCCTATTTGCGAGCTGCATGCGGCCACTTCATGTCCTCGGGAAGCCAGGGCCCGCGCAAGTTCAACCACGACCCACTCGCTGCCCCCCAGGTTAGCGAGCGTATTGTTGGTGAGGAGTATTTTCATGGGCACTTGTATGGTGAGCAATTCGCAAAGCCAGGTCCGCTGACCTGGGGTGTACCGAGAAGAATAGGACATCTCCCGTCTTCACCAGGCCCGGCAACACCGTCAAGCCGTTTTCCAGCGGTCCGATATAGGTGGCATCGACGCCCCGTTCCCGCAGCGATGCCTCAAGACCCAGGAGATAGTCGTCTCCGGCCGCCACCATGAGCCCGGCCGATTGGTAATTGGCAATCAGTACCTTGTCCCATTTGGCGAGACTGGCGTAAAGCGGTTGCTGGGCTTCCGGAATTTCGTCGACGACAAGGAGCTGGTAAATAAGAATATGCCGGCGCCGGGGGTGCATGTCCCGGCTGGCGGACAGGTTTTCGGCGAGGCTTTCAGGAAGATATCCGTATCCATCGATGTATGCGTCCAGGTCTCCGGTGCCGGGCGCGCGGTCCATCCTGCCCGCCACGCCTTGAAAGCCGTATAAGGCTGCGGCCGCAGCATCCGCCGCGATGCCAAAGTGCCCGGCGGCAATCGCCGCGGAAACGGCGTTTCGGGCATGCATGCGGCCCGTCGTTTCAAGCAGGAACTTCGCATCGTTCCATTCAAAAACGGCCCCTTTTTCAACCTTCTGGTATCCCAGGATGGCTTCGCCGGAGCCGTCCGCCGTATCCACCCTCCTGACCGGGCAGGGCGCAACTTCCACCAGGCGGTCGAGGCCGATTGAATTCCGGCAGTCCGCCAGCACGAGCAGGCCGTTTTGCGGCAACTGCTCGATCAGGGCTGTGAAACGGCGCAGCCTGGCATCCTCGCTGGCACGATGCTCGCGATGATCTTGGAAGCTGTTGCACAGGATGACGACTTCGGGCCGGCAATACGCCGCTTTCGGATTGTCGTTCCACCAGAGCGTCGAATAATCGTCGGCTTCAAGGACATAAATGCTCCGGCCCAGCTTGACGGGATCGATGCCCGAGCGCGGCATGCCGCCGATCATGTACCCCGGCGCCATGCCCGCGCTTTCCAGGATTCTTGCCAGCATGGCCGTCGTCGTGGTTTTTCCCTTGCTTCCCGTCACCAGGATGTTGCGGCTGCCATTGAGGAAATAAAAGCACAGGAACTCGGGCAGCGAAAGATAGGGAATTCGCTTTTCGAGAACGTATTCAACCTCGGCATTGCCTCTTCCATGCTGCCTGCCGATTACGACAAGGCCGGGCTGGGTGTCAAGGTTGCGCGAATTGAATCCGGCACTGATGACGATCCCTTTTTTTGCCAGCCAATGCCTTGTCGGACCATAGGTATTTTCCTCATCGGACCCGGTAACGCGTACCCCCCGGTTGGCGACTGCGGCCATCACGCCCGACATCGCCCGGCCGCAGCCTCCAATAAAGTGGATATGATCGGGTAACGGTATCATTTTTTTGTGCGGCATTTTTTCGGCCAGGGGAAGCAAACCCGGTGAATCGGATGGAAAGCGCGAGAACCTGCTGATGCAGAGGGATGGAGCTCACTGGCAGCGTCGCGATCCATTTCTCACTCACCAATATGATTCTAAAGTGCTAGTATAAATTGCAAAAGAACTATATTAAAGGATTTGCCCGGCTTTTGCGGTCCTGGTGAAAGTCCACCGATATACCGAAGCGGCAAAGTTCTTTTCTGCAGCGTTCACTGCCGGCAAAACGAAATAATCGTGAAACTGGAAGTAAGCGAGTTAGCGTGAACTGATACCAAAGTCCAATTGTCCGCTCAGCCAAAAAAACTAGAATAGACGCTCCTAACAAGGAGGGTCTGTATGAAGACAACAACACCGCTTGCATCCCTTGAGTCCAATGTCGGAATATTTGGCTGGATTTGGATAGTTGCTTCCCTGGCAGCCTTATATTTTCTTGCGATGGCAATCTTTGCCGATGGCGCATGGTCCAGCTTTATCTGGACTGTGGGCATTGGCATTTTAGCCCAACGGCTTACCAAAAGCTTTCAGGATAACCAGCGGCGAATGATTTTTGAAGCCAGGCTGATTCGTGAGGGATATACCCTGGAACATACGGGCAATGAGTGGGTATCCAAATCGAATGAAGTCGATAAATAATTCCTGAAGAGGCCGGGTTGCCCAGGTGACGGGTCGTATACAGCTCCTATTCAGCGTTGTGACGAGAAAATAAATACTGGCGGCAATCAGGAGGACAATAAAGCAAAGTCTCTTCGTGGCAAACAGGCATAACCCATCAGTAGATCCGGTAGCAAAATAAAATCGGTCCTGATCAGGGAGGGATTGTTGCTACAGGAAAGCGACCCTCCTTCGCCCTCAAGTTGTGCATCCCCACCGAGGGAAAGCGGAAGGCCCTGCCGGATGCCGCAGGAAAAGGAAAAAGCAACGCGGGGGTCTTATTCATGGGGATGCCGATGGTGCGCATCCGGGTAATGCGAGTGCGAGTGCGCAAGCGGGGCATGGCGGTGCCGGTGGGCATGGGCGCCGGTTACCGGTTCCGCATGCGCATGCGCATGGTGGTCGTCGTGCGTATGCTCGTGCTCGTGCTCCACCGTCTCGTGCCTGTGGAAATGCTCATGCCGTTCCGTCAGGTGCAGCCACACGCCGCCCGCCATGAGCGCCGCCGCAACCATGAACCGGATCGACATCGGTTCGCCGAGCAGGGGGATTGCGACCAAGGCGCCCACGAAGGGCGCGATCGAGAAATAGGCGCCTGTGCGCGCCGTGCCAAGGTGGCGCAACGCCACCACAAACAGCACCAGGCTCAGGCCATAGCTCAGGAAGCCCACCGCCCCGGCGGACATCACGACAGCAGCGGAGGGTAGCGTCGCGCCCAGCAGCCAGGCGATCACGACATTTGTCGTGCCGGCGGCAAGTCCCTTGACCATGGCAATGAACGCGGCATCGGCCAGCGCCACCTTGCGCGTCAGGTTGTTGTCGATTGCCCATCCGAGGCAAGCACCCAGCACAGCCAGTGGGGGAAGCACGGAATCGAAACCGGCATCTGCCGATCCCGTCAGCACGATCGCGCCCGCCACGATCATGGCCATGCCGACGGCAATGCGCCGGTCGAAGTTTTCGTGGAACACGAACCATGCCAGAAGTGCGGTCAGCACGCCTTCCGCATTCAACAGAAGCGCCGCGCTGGAAGCCGGCATGCGCGACAACCCCCACATCAGCAGCACCGGTGCTACGATGCCGCCGGCAAGGATGGCCCCGGCCAGCCATTTCGTCTCGCCGCTGCCCAAATGTGCCGGCCTCGCTTTTCTCAGCAGCCACCAAAGCGCCAGGCCGAGGCCAGAGCCCAGGTATAGCAGCCCTGCCAGCAGCCAGGGGTCCGCCGGACCGAGCAGGAGTTTGGCGACAGGCGTGCCCATCCCGAACAGGAACGCAGCCGCTAGCGCGCTCAGTATTCCCGGATTGATCGAGTTGGACATGCCAAATCTTCTCCTGAAAAACCGCTATCCGGATTCTGGCCCGCGAACCTGCGTGGGCTCGCCGGGACGTTGCAGCGCGTCTGGAATCCGTACACCGTGCGCTGACAGGTGAACGGGCAGGCGCTGAAAGGTACTTGTGTTATTGATTTCCATAATTCAACGATACCGAAAAATTCAGAGGCAGCATTCAATATATTAAAGGAGACTAACGATGCGTATAGCTTACGTTATTGCAGGTCACCTATTCTTGGCGGTTATGCCCCGGTTTCACTTGTGGCAGCTTCCGTCGTGATTTCATCTCCTCCAATGGCGCCATATTCGAGCCCAAGACGGCAGTCAATACCAATTATGAGGGATCACAATGGGAGAAAAGGCGATCATACGCATCTTTATGTGGACAAAAGCGAAGCTATCACGCTGCGCGGAGTGAAAGAGACCCATTCCTTGGCGCACTTTCGCCGGGAGAGCATGTGTTCCCCCTCGTGTGTGGGGATGAACCGGGCTTGGATGCTGTCAACGTTGCCGTGCCATTGTGTTCCCCACGCGAGGTGATTAATGATTCTAATCAGGCGGTCCACCATGAAGCGCTCGAGATCCGCGTTGCGAATACGGGAGAAAGCGGTCGCTGCAATGCCGCCGAATGCATGAGCTGCCTGCACGGTCATGAATGCGCACGTGTACCTCGGTACAATGGCTTACTTGCCCGTAACACGTAAGATGAAGTCACTACAAGGGTGCTGCAACGTTTTGCCGCTAAATGATGGCTTGATATCTGGAAATTAAATCAATGGAAAAGATTCTGCTATTCTTATTGATTCTATCAGCGCGGTGGCTTAGAAAGTCTGCTGATGAAGGTAACGCCGAGGCTCAATTCGTTCTTGGTTTTTATTATTCCGAAGGGCTTGGCGTCCCCAAAGATGATGTTCAATCTGCTCTTTGGTATCAAAAGGCCGCTGATCAAGGGCATGCTGATGCTCGATATAATCTTGGTTCTGGCTATTGCCGTGGTAATGGTGTAACCAAAGATATCACTCAAGCAGCTCCGGATATCGCAAGGGCGGATCAAGGAAATGCGGAATCGATAAACGCAGTAGCCACTGCACAACGCTATGCTATGAGCAACAGCGGGAGCAAATAAGCATCCCGGTCCTCGGGGGCGGTTAACGAGCACTGCTGAAAGGACCATGCGAGCGAAGCTAAAAATTTGACGACATATGGGAATTCGCGAGTGGAAGGTGATGCATTCCTTCAATATCGTCTTTGCGTAAACATCAGGTAATCCGATAGCACAATTTCTGCCAAGCACTCATCGGAACCATTGACCGCATTCATTTCGGCGTCTATGCTGGATTTCTGACTGCCCGCCGTTCGGCATCATGTTCTGGGGCGCTGGAATCAAGAGGGTATACCCCGCACCTTATCGCCATTCCTCCCTGGTTGCGGCGGCTGCTTTGGTTTTCGCAAATTTTATTGCCAGTTCCAGCGTTTCCATGAACTCTTTGACCTTGATCGGCTTGGTGAGATACCGGAAGAATCCTGCCGCCAGACCTTTCTCGATGGTGCGGGGCATGGCATTGGCGCTCAGCGCGATCACCGGAATGTGCGCGATTGCAGGGTCTTCAGCCAGCAGTTTCAGTGCCTTGAGCCCGCTGATGCCGGACAGATTGATGTCCATCAGGATGACATCCGGTCGGGAGGAGCGGGCCATCTCGATGCCGCGCTCGCCATCCCTTGCGCTGAGCAAACGGATATTGGGCCGGCGCGCAATGAGGTCCTCCACCAGCATCAGGCTGGCCGGGTTGTCTTCGATGTAGAGCAGGGTATACCACTGCGCGTCGCCTTGAACTTGCGCCGGCGCGACCGCCGGGGGCTCGGCTGCGCTGCCGGCCAATGGCTGTGCAGCCGCCAGGTTCAGCTCTATCCAGAACACGCTTCCGCTGCCGACTGTGCTTTCCACGCCGATGACGCCTCCCATCAATTCGACCAGGCGCTTGCACACCACCAGGCCGATGCCTGTTCCTTCCTCTACGTTTGCCTCTTGCCCCAGGCGGTTGAAGGGCTGGAAAAGCTGGGCAAGCTTTTCCGCCGCCAACCCCGCACCGGTGTCCCGGACGCTGATACGAACCCGCGTCGGTGAAGCCAGGGCGTACTCCACGGCAACCGCTCCGCCCACCCGGTTGTATTTGATTGCGTTGGAAAGAAGGTTGATGAAAACCTGCTTCATCCGCATGCGGTCGGCGTTGACAAAATAGGGGGTTTCGGGACGGGCAAACGTCATGTTGACGTCGTGATCCTGCGCCTGCAGCTCTACCATGGCCTCGCATTCGGCCGTGATTTCAGCCAGCGATACCGGTTCCAGCGACAGTGACAGCTTGCCGGATTCGATCAGCGCCAGATCGAGGATTTCATTGATGAGTCTCAGCAGGTACCACCCCGCCTTGAGAATCTGATCGATGCTTCGCTTTTGAGCGGGCGTCGGTTCGGGAGAGCCGGATTCCATGAGCTGGGAAAAACCGAGGATCGCATTAAGCGGCGTGCGCAGCTCATGGCTCATGCTGGAGAGGAAATCCGATTTCGCGAGGTTGGCTTTTTCCGCCTCGGACCGGGCGCTTTCCAGTTCGACATTCTTTTCCTGCAATACCTGGTCCACACGTTTGGATTCGGTGATGTCGCGCGCAGCGGCGAAGACGCCCTGCAGCCTTCTCTCCCAATCGTAGAAAGTGGCCGCGTTGAAGGAAACCACCGTCTCCCTGCCATCCCGGGCGCGCGCGGTGAGCTCATAGTTGGTGATCTTCTTTTCGCTCAGCACTCGCTCGATAGCCATCTCTGCCCGGTCCGGATCCGTGAAGTGGTCCTTGAAAGGCGTGCCGATCAATTCGTGGCGCGTGCAAGCGGTTAGCGACTCCATCTGCTGGTTGACGTCCGTGATGAGGCCGGAGGGATCGGTAGCCATCAGCGCGTCGATGTTGGATTCAATAAGAGAGCGCGTATAGAACTGCTGATCGCGCAGACGCTGGTCGAGTTTTTCCTGTTCCACTTCTATTTGCTTGCGGGCGGTGTTGTCCGTGCCGATGAGCAGATAGCCGATAATCGTGTTTTGCGCGTCGCGCAACGCCGTGACCGATACGACGGCCGGAAAGCGGCTGTCATCCTTGCGGATATAGGTCAGATCGTAGATGTCTTCGATGCTGCGCGAAGCCTTGAACACCAATGCCTCAAAGCCTGGCGCAATGGGCATGGAGAATTCGTCGGTCAACGCTTCGGCACGCGCCATCACTTCCTGAGGATCGGAAATATCGGCCGGCGTGATCTTGTTCACCACATCGGCTGCCGCGTAGCCGAGCATACGCTCCGCGCCGACATTGAAGATCTGGATGACGCCTTTCTCATCCGTTGCGATGCTTGAAAAATGGGCGCTATTGAAAATCGCGTTCTGCAGAGCCGAGGTTTTAAGCAAGGCCTTTTGATGCGGGGTCTGGGAGAGGCCTTTCACCGTACTTTTGACGGGACTGGGAATTGCGGGATCCCGGATTTCTTCGGGCATTGCGAACCCCTGTTAGAGCACGAATTAGTCTGGCGGATCGTGCGGTACCGAAGGTGGAAGCAGCACCTTGCGAATAAACTCATTCTGCATAAAAAAGAATACCTGACCTGCGCGCTAGATGGGTTGAATAGAGTCCGTAAACGGATTTCGAGCCGCCACCTTCCACAACGGCTAATGGACTCTGCACCCTATGTACGGTACCGCACATAGTACAATATTACAACGTGTAAAGCAGAGTTAAATCAAGTGTAACGAGCTCGGTCGCGGATAGGATCAGGAATAAGGGGATGGGATAGGGGTGTTCGTGTTATCCGCGTTTAGCGGGAATATCCGCTTCACTCGGCCCGTCATAAATTGGCGATAGCGCAGCCAGGATTATCCACGATCCAGGCTTTCTATAATTTTCTCCATTTCATCCATCTCGGCAAGCATTTCCTTGGCAACTTCCAGAAGCGTGTATTTGATCTTCCCTGCTTCCCACTTGTGCTCGGGTAGATGCTGGAGATATTGGGCCTGTCTTGAACGCGCCTTGATGGAGAGGTCCATCAGGAACTGCAATTTTGCGTAGTTAATCTCGTCTGCCATGCTTTCCCCGCCTGGTGAGTGTGACAGCAGATGGTATCACTCATTTACAGACTTGCATCCAGCGGTACTATCAAATGCTTCCGTTATTGTTCAGAGTTGGCGTAATGACTTGCCCCAAATAATTTTTATATGTGGTTAGGCAATAAAAAGCCCGGCAGAGAGTATTACCGGGCGAGGCGCCAAAAAAGGAGTGAAAAGCGCCCAAAGGAGGGTGTTGAGTGTGTTGCAATGATTGCCCTGTATAAGAGTTGCTGAAGTTCCGATGGAAAAAACCCTCGGGAGGAGGATGGGCCACGGTTTTTAGCCGCAGAGATTAATTTTATACCGACCGGCGATCGTTTCTTTGGAAAGGCTGCGTTGGCCATGGGAAAATGGTGGAGACCGGAGAATAGCGATACCGCGCAAAATGCAGGAGTCGGAATTGAGCAAATTTTTTCGGAGGAAGAAGAAAACCGTGATCTGGTCCCAATGCTGCTCACTGGCGCGTAAATTCAGCCTTCCCGGCAACTTGACAGTACCCTGAGCGTGATGAGATCGTTATCGCGGGCGAAGCAGGTGACGAAATCCCAAGCGTGCGGCTCCAGGTCGCACAGGCATTCATCGATGATTACGCAAAGGACGCCACAAATGAAGGCGGGCCGTGCGTGGGGAGAGTGGACGAAGTTGGGGCGTGCGTTGTAATGTACGCGGGATGACACCATCGCATCCGAGTGCAATATGGCTGCCACGCCACACAGTCGTTCGGCCCAGTCGCTTGGGCGAAAGGTCGAGCCGTCCCGCCGGATGCCTTTGATCAGCAGTTCGTTGACGGCAAAGGCAGTGATGTGAGGGCAGGCGGACAAGGGATGTCAGCAGTGCACAAGCCAGGCATCGCGCGTCGGCGATGCCTGGACCAGCCGGAAAACCGCACGATCGCTCTTTCCCGCTCTCCCGATTCGGGGCTTGATCGGGCTGACGGATACTTCTGAGCGGCTCGCGCGCGCCGTGGGGGGATCGCACCCGCTCGGCCAACGAGCGGCCCAGCGCCCATCGAACTTCGCGCTATGGAAAAATCTTTCCAAAGGAGCGTGGCAGTTGATTTCCAGTTGACGGGGTGTGGGTGACAATGGCAAGCTTTGGCGGCCATAAACCTTCAGCGTTGGAGGGGTATCTCAGACCCTCCTGCCTTACCTGACTCATCGAGAGAGACGTTGGCTGTGCCGAGAATTAGCTAGGGCTGGAGCTTGACAACCGTCTGCATTAAATTCTGATCTTTACCAGGAGAAGGAGTTTTACAATTAAGTTAGGGAATATGAAGCGTGATCCAAATGGCAGAGTAATGCAAGCGTCACGTGTTTATATCGAAACGATGCAAGAAAAAGGTATCAGGCATATTGCGGCGGGATTTCGAAGGGGTTTTCCATGAGTCGTTGCACAAGGAAATTGAAGATTGTGAATGACTGCTTCTCCGTACAGGCGTCGTCGGCCAAGGGAAGCCGGAAGGGGAAACCGGGGTTCTATTCCTACTTTTAGACTTTTTGGAATCGGTATGGCTAGTCGCGGAAAGATGGGAAGAAAGAAAGAAAAACCCAGCAGCAAGGATTAGTTTGCCGCTGGGTTTGGGATTCAACGCTCTTTGAGGAAAGCAGAGTTATCCCGTACGAATCTTACAGGCCGGAGCGAGGGGGTCTATTGGACTAAAGTACGGTTGACAGGATGCAAGCGCCAGAGCTTGATGAATGATCCTAAATCCGGCAGTTGACCGCTCATTTAATTGATTTAACCTCATGACGCACAACAATTTTGGGAATCATTTGATCTTCACCTTTTGGGTGAGTTCGCTACGGGGCGGGATTGCACAATTTTTGCGGCGCATGACTGTGTTGCAACTCCTTGAAATGGAATAACCATTTCGCGTCGTTGCGCCTTGCCCTGCACCCCAAAAATCGTACACTCCGCTCCGTTCAACTGTCGGATTTAGGATGATTCGTCCGGCTCAGTTGCCTGCTTGGAGAGAGCGACTCGCAGGCTTGCCCTGTGCACCGTCATTTCCGGTGGGGAACCTTGCAGTGGGGATATCATCCTTGATCCGGCGTGTTATGCCTAATTGAAACCCAGAGTCGCGATGCACCGTGACAGTCTCCAGGCAGCGCGGCTAAATATTCCGCCAGCATTATCAATCAAACAGGCTGCAATTTCCCTTACTCGCTGGCGGAAACCCTCACGCCTTGCATGTTGATTGCAGGTTATCGCCTGTCCTATCGTCGCACTCACGCCGGCTTTTAGCATGCATCCGAGAATTGGATCGGGTACGGGAATTGCAGCGATTATTTCTTCCACTACTCCGCCGATATTTTCGTTTACCACTTCGCCTAATGTGTCTAGTGCATCAAAGTAGACGTCCTCTGGCGGACCGTCCGGCCCACACTCATCCCATTCAGGCAATAAAGCCCGCAAATCATGGAAACTTCTTCTGAATAGGATATTGTCGCCGTTTTTCACTGTTACCAATAATTCCCGATAGTCAATTTCCACGGTTAAAGCCACTCTAAACTCCTGACCATAGGGATTCACCACTCGAGCCAGGATGTTGACCGATAGGCGATCTTCCATGATCGCTTTATCATCCAGATCGAACTCCAGGAGATAATTGTTGAGATTATGTTTAAATTTCAACTCTGTTAATCGTGGCATTTTTACCCTCGTTTAGTTTGGAAATGCTGTTATGGGACTCAAGGGGTTGCACCCGCTTCAAGTCTTGTATCACCCCACCTTTTTAGAAGACGCCCGCGTATCAATTTCTTTAATGGACATATGCCTCTACAATTAATCTTTTGATAGGTCATGGAGGGATAAATAGCAAGCTAAAATACACTAGCATTTTCCTGGTTGATGCTGCATACGAGCTGTTCTGCTTTTCCGATTATCCTAAATCCGGCAGTTGGACGGGGCGGAGTGTGTGGTTTTTGGGGTGCAGGGCAAGGCGCAACGACGCGGAATGGTGCGACCCCGCAGCGGGATGCCGGCGCCATGAAACGCGGTCGCGGCATCCCCTGCGCTACCCGATTCCCGCTTCGCGGGGCCCCTCGTGCGACGCTCCGAGGCGCGACCGCGAAGGGAGGAGCAGTGCCTTCCATAGGAAGGTGCGACCCCGCAGCGGGATGCGGGCGCCATGAAACGCGGTCGCGGCATCCCCTGCGCTGCCCGATCCTCGCTTCGCCGGGGCCTCGTGCGACGCTCTGGGGTGCCCCATTTCAAGGAGTTGTAACGCTGCCATGCGCCACAAAAACTATGCAATCTGCCCCGTAGCGGGCTCACCCGGAAGATGAAGGTCAAATAGCACAAAATAGTTCTATTTATCACAGCTATAAACTGATAAATGAGCGGTCAACTGCCGAATTTAGGATCATGTCTCGTTCCTGCGGCGCATGGCGGCCTGGGTCTTGATCAAGAAAAGCAATGGTAAACCGGTTGCGGACATTTCATAAAAGACGATTGCGAAACAGCCATGCGGCAAGGGGAAGCGTTATGGCCGAAATAATCAGCAAAGGAATCAGGTTATGGATGACGGTAAGCAGGCCGACCCCTTCGAGGTAAACGCGTTGCACCAGATCGATGGCAAAACGCAGCGGATTGACCAGGGTGGCGATCTGCAGGAACTGGGGCATATTGCGTACCGGTGTCGCCAGCCCCGAAAGCAGTATCAGCGGCATGATCAGCATGAATGTGTAGAGCATGCCCTGCTGCATGTTTGCCGATACCGCCGAAATCGAGAGTCCCAGTCCGACGCTGGCAATGGTGAACAGGCTCAGTCCGGCATAAAGCGTAACCAGCGAGCCAGCCATCGGTATCTTGAACCAGAATAGCGCTACCATTAATACGATCGTCGATTGAAACAACCCGATCATCATGATGGGGATCGCCTTGCCAATCATGATCTCCATCGGCGAAAACGGCGTCACCAGCAGCTGGTCGAAGGTCCCGTTTTCCCGCTCGCGGGCGACAGACAGCGCCGATAGCATCAGCGTCTGTATCATGCTGAGCGACGCGATCAGGCCGGGCAGCAGGTTCCAGCGCGTCTCCAGGTTAGGGTTGAACCAGGCACGTGATTCGATCGTGAGCGGCGGGCCGGCACCGCCGCGCGCAATCGCATTATATGACTCGATCACTGCGCCGACATAGACTACCGCGGAGCCGGCCGAGTTGGAATTGCGTGCATCCAGGATCAACTGTATTGCTGCAGGTTCACCCGCGTTCAACTGGTCCTCGAACCGTGGCCCGATCTGGATCACGATCAACGCATCTCCCTTGTCGATTATGCGGGCGATATCGCCAGGCGTTTTCAGCGTTGCCACCCGATGGAACACGCCGGTACCGTCCAGGTGGGCAATCAGTTCGGCCGATGCGGCGCCGCGGCTCTGGTCCAGCAATGCATACGGTACGTTGGTCAGGTCGTAGGTGGCGGCGTAACCGAACAGAAAGCTCTCGATTAGCGAGGGCATGACCAGGATGACGCGATTGGCAGGGTCCTTGAAAATAGCCAGCAGTTCTTTGCGGCACAGGCTGGCGATACGGCGCAGGAAATCCAGCATGGCGTCAGTCCAGCCTCTTCCGGGTGACAAACCGCGCCAGCCCCAGCAGCACCACGGCATAAGCCGCCAGGATGGCGCAGTTCTTGAAGATCAGCGGCCATATGTTGCCGGCCAGAAACAGCGTCCTGATCAGTTCCATGAAATAGGTGGCCGGCAACGCCTTGCCCACCAGATAAATAGCTGTCGGCACGTTGCGCAAGTCGAACAGGAAGCCCGAGAGCATCAGTGCCGGCATGAAACTTGAGATCAACGCAAGTTGGCAGGCCAGGAACTGGTTTTTGGTCACCGCCGAGATAACCAGGCCGATGCCCAAAGCCACCAGCAGGTACAGCGTGGAACCGAAGAGTATTATCAGCAGGGAGCCATACATCGGTACCTCGAACAGAAAATGCGCGGCCAGCAGACACATGCCCAGGCCAAGCATTCCGATTGCAAAGTACGGAATGATCTTCGCCAGCAGAATCTCGGTGGGGCTTACCGGCGACACGAACAAGGCTTCAAGCGTGCCGCGCTCCCACTCCCGGGCCATTACCATCGCCGTGAGGAAAGCGCCGACCAGTGTCATGATCAATACGATCAACCCCGGAACAAGATACCAGGTACTGGTATTGGCGGAGTTGAACCACATGCGTTCAACCAGTGTAACCGAACCCGCGATGGCGGTGCCTGCACCCGTTCCCATCGCCATTCCACGGTCGGCCTGGCGTTGTGTCCACTGGCTTAGCGCGCTGCTGACATAGCTGCGTACGATCAATGCGCGGCTGGCCTCGGAACCATGTACCAGCAGCTGTATCTGTGCATTGCCAGCGGCAAGGCGGCGGGAAAAATCGCTGGGCACCTGCACGATGCCATCCACTTCGCGCGCCAGCATCAGGCGCCGCGCTTCATGCATGGAGGGGACCAGTATCGGCGAGATATAGGCGGAAAGCTCCAGCCCTGAGACGATATCCGCCGCCGTGGGCGAGGCGTCTTCCAGCACTACCGCCACTGGGGAATTTTTGACGTCAAGCGAAAGGCCGTAGCCGAAAATCAGGATGAGTACGATGGGCAGGCCGATACCGATGGCCAGGTTGCTCCGGTCGCGCAACAACTGGCGGACCTCCTTGCGGGTCAGCGAGATCAGGCGCGACCAGAATCCCCGCATTCCTTTATATCCCTTACGCTGGTCATGCCCGCCGCCCGCACTTTTCGCCTTGTCCGCATCAGGTTCCTCGTGGGCTGGTTCTGTTCGGGTTTCGCTCATGGATGGACGCTCTCCCTCGCAGGGCGCTCGCTATTCTTTTGCCGCTCCTGCTCGA
>JBDTDT010000060.1:0-12420 GCA_039922995.1 Nitrosospira sp.
CGTCTCGCATCCTGACAAGAGAAGCGCTTGATATTGCTGGCGAGCTCATCGGAGGAGACCCTCAAGCGCTGGGAGGAGGCCGTGCGGGAGCTTGCGCCCGTCTTCTGCGCAACCCACCTGGATTCCGCCCAGAAAGAACTGGTACGCATCAAACCGCAAGTCCTCCTGCTTGACTACAGCCTGCCGCAACTGGATGGGGCCCATGGCATCTCGGGGCTGATGAAACTGAACCCGGCGACCAGCGTGATCATCCTGAGCCCACCCCTGTCTGACGACATTGAATGGAGCCTGTTTCGGATCGGCATCCGGGGCTGCTGCAGGGCGGATACCGAGCCCGGTCTGCTTACCACTGTTGTCGAGGCTGTTCAGCAGGGGGAATTGTGGATCCGGCGTGCGTTGAGCCGACACCTGCTGGATGAGCTGTGATTTCGCGGGCAGACCGCTAACGACCTGCTTGCAAAGCCGACCCGCCAAGAAAGTAAAATTGCGACGCTTGCTGGAAACGCCGAATCCAGCAAACAAATCCTCGGCATACCGCGCAATATACTCCGCAAGACCCCAATGAGCGATTATTGAGCAGCACCGCTACGGAAAAATTGCTAACCCTCCCCTTCCCTCTGCCTGGCGTTATTGCGGTTATCCCGTGAATGAACCCCACAGAAGAATTGCTCATAGGCTCCTTTGAGTCTTGCATAGCCATTCAGCTTTTCAGCAATGTAGGCGAGTTTAATGTCGCCGCTTTGGGGTAAAATAGATTTTTTGCGGATTTCCCATGACTCGCATCACGATTGCCCTCTCCAAGGGTCGCATTTTCGACGATACAGCGCCCTTGTTAAAAGCCGCGGGGGTTGTCGCACTCGATGATCCGGAAACCTCGCGTAAGCTGATCCTCGCCACCAACCACAGTGATATACGACTTATTATCGTGCGGGCTTCGGATGTGCCAACATATGTGCAGTATGGCGCGGCGGATATGGGTATCGCTGGCAAGGATGTTTTACTGGAACATGGCGGTTCGGGGCTTTATCAGCCACTTGATTTGCATATCGCCTGTTGCCGCATGATGGTTGCGGTATGCGACGACTTCGATTACGAATCTGCTGTACGCCGGGGAGCAAGACTGCGCGTAGCGACCAAGTATTTGCATATGGCGCGCGAACACTTCGCCGAAAAAGGCATGCATGTGGATCTCATCAAGCTTTACGGCTCTATGGAGCTTGCCCCGCTGGTAGGATTGGCGGACGCGATCGTTGATCTGGTTTCCAGCGGCAATACATTGAAGGCTAACCATCTCAAGGCGGTGGAAGAGATCGTGCCAATTTCGGCCCGGCTGGTCATCAACCAGGCAGCATTGAAATTGAAACGAGAAACGATACAGCCGATGCTGGACGCATTTTCGGCAGCCATCGGGCAACGCGAAGAAACAACGGCGCAAACATAATTCCTTCTTATGATTCAGATCAAGAAACTATCTTCCTCCGATGCCGGCTTCCATGCGGCGTTGGAGAAATTGCTGGCGTTTGAAGATGCACATGATGCGGCGGTAGACGCAACTGTCGCCGGCATTCTCACGAATATAAAAAAATGTGGCGATGAAGCACTGCTGGAATACACGCGCCGCTTCGACCATCTGGACGCAGGCTCGATGACGGAGCTTGAATTGCCCCGGCATCAGTTAAAACAAGTCCTGCGGACTTTACCTGTCGAACAACGCAATGCCTTGGAACAAGCCGCCGCACGGGTGCGCACTTACCATGAAAAGCAGTTGGCGCAATCCTGGAGCTATACGGAACCCGACGGCACGCTGCTGGGCCAGAAAATAACCCCTCTCAGCCGCATCGGGTTATATGTTCCCGGCGGCAAAGCATCTTATCCATCCTCGGTATTGATGAATGCAATTCCTGCCAAGGTAGCAGGCGTCAGCGAACTTATCATGGTGACGCCAACTCCCGGCGGAGAGAAGAATAACCTGGTACTGGCCGCGGCGGCGATCTGCGAAGTGGACCGGCTGTTCACGATAGGCGGCGCCCAAGCTGTCGGGGCACTGGCCTACGGCACCCAGACTGTGCCGCGAGTGGATAAGATCGTCGGACCTGGCAACGAATATGTGGCGGCAGCGAAGCGCCGCGTATTCGGTGTGGTAGGGATAGACATGGTAGCAGGACCTTCTGAAATCCTGGTGATCTGCGATGGCAAAACCGATCCTGACTGGATTGCAATGGATCTGTTTTCTCAAGCTGAGCACGATGAGCTGGCCCAGGCAATCCTGCTTTCTCCCGATGCTGCTTTTATCGACGCGGTGGCGAAAAGTATTGAACGGCAGCTGGAAACTATGCCGCGCAAGACGATTATACGCGCCTCGCTTGAAAACCGTGGCGCGCTAATTCAGGTATGTGATCTGGACGAAGCGTGTGCCATCGCCAACTCTATAGCGCCGGAGCATCTGGAGTTATCCGTCGAGCATCCCCAAAAATGGGTTGAAAAAATACAGCATGCCGGCGCAATTTTTCTAGGACGCCATACCTCCGAAGCGCTCGGCGATTATTGCGCCGGTCCCAATCACGTGCTGCCTACGTCACGTACCGCGCGCTTCTCCTCGCCGTTGGGCGTGTACGATTTTCAGAAACGCACCAGCCTCATCCAGGTGTCGGAACAAGGTGCAGCAAAACTCGGCGCAATTGCCTCAATCCTGGCCCATGGAGAGGGCCTGCAAGCCCATGCGATGTCGGCGGAATATCGGTTCATAAGCAGGACTGACATACAAGATTCATAAAATGTCCAGAGTGCCTAATCAGATCATCCGTCCGGAAATTCTCGCCCTTTCCGCCTATCACGTACCGCCCGCAAGCGGCATGGTGAAGCTGGATGCGATGGAAAATCCTTATTCCCTGCCATTGGAATTGCGTGATGAAATCGCGCAGCTGGCGGGAGATGCACCGATCAACCGTTATCCCGACGCCAGCGCCGCTTCGCTTAAAACTGCGCTACGGAAAGCACTCGCGATCCCCGATGGAATGGACATCATGCTGGGTAACGGTTCGGATGAAATCATCCAGATTATCGCCTTGGCCTTTGCCAAACCTGGAGCAGTATTGATGAGTGTCGAGCCTGCATTCGTCATGTTCCGTATGATTGCTGCTTTTACAGGAATGGGTTACACAGGCGTGCCGCTAAGAGCCGATTTTTCGCTCGATGTGGAGACCATGCTCGCCGCCATCGGGCGGCGACAGCCGGCAATAATTTTTATTGCCTATCCTAATAACCCGACCGGCAATTTGTTTGATGCCGACGCAGTCTCGCGTATTATTGAAGCCGCCCCTGGCGTGGTAGTAGTAGATGAAGCCTACCATGCTTTCGCCGATGCGAGCTTTATGGCCAAGCTGGCCCAATATCCCAATTTGCTATTGATGCGTACGCTTTCCAAGCTGGGACTTGCAGGCTTAAGACTGGGGCTCCTGGTTGGCAGGCCGGAATGGTTGAGTCAACTTGAAAAGCTGCGTTTGCCGTATAATGTGGGAATCTTCACCCAGCTGGTCGCGGAGAAAGTATTACAGCATCCCGATATTCTGCTGCATCAGGCCAACGCGATCAAGATAGAGCGGACAATAATAAGTGAACGCCTAGCGACACTGGATGGCATCAGGGTTTTCCCGACAAATGCAAATTTTATTTTGTTCCGCGTGCCTCGGCCAAATGGCGCTAACCAATTGTTTCAAGGACTAAAAATCCGCGGCATATTGATCAAGAATCTTGATGGCTCGCATCCATTACTCAAAAATTGCCTGCGTGTAACAGTTGGAACCCCCGCTGAAAATGCGGTATTCCTGGAAGCACTACAAGCCTTGCTTGAGAATTAAGAAACCTACCGATTAAGCAATCCATCCATGCGTGACGCACAAATCACCCGCAATACACTGGAAACCCAGATCAGCGTCAAAGTCGATCTGGATGGAACCGGCAAGGCAGTGCTGGATACCGGCGTACCATTTCTCGATCATATGCTGGATCAGGTGGCACGCCATGGCATGATAGATATGGAGATTGCGGCCAGGGGAGATTTGCACATTGATGCCCATCATACCGTGGAAGATATCGGTATCACCCTTGGACAGGCATTCGCACAGGCAATCGGGGATAAGAAGGGATTGCGCCGTTACGGGCATTCCTACGTGCCGTTGGACGAAGCATTGTCACGTGTGGTGATAGACTTCTCGGGGCGTCCCGGGCTGGAACTTAACGTCGAGTTCGTACGAGCGCGCATCGGCGAATTTGACGTCGATTTGGTCAATGAATTTTTCCAGGGTTTTGTCAACCATGCCATGGTGACATTGCATATTGACAACCTTTCCGGGCGCAACGCTCATCACCAGGCAGAAACCGTATTCAAGGCGTTTGGCCGCGCATTGCGCATGGCGATGGAATCCGATCCTCGTGCGGCTGGAATAATCCCATCCACTAAAGGCTCTTTGTAACGTCCTTACTCCCTTTCATTTGCACAGCATGACTGATATTGCAATCGTTGATTACGGCATGGGTAATTTACGCTCGGTGTCCAAGGCGCTGGAGCATGTCGCACCAACTGCCTCTATTGCAGTCACAGGCGATCCCGATGTGGTACGTAAAGCTGGCCGCGTAGTGGTTCCAGGGCAAGGTGCGATGCCAGACTGCTTGCGTGAGCTCGACGCGCGCGGGTTGCGCGGCGCGGTGCTGGATGCTGCCAGGAGCAAACCGTTTCTCGGTATCTGCATCGGCCTGCAAATGCTGTTCGAGACCAGCGAGGAAGGTAACGTAAAAGGCCTCGGTATCGTACCCGGCAAGGTTCTGCGTTTTCCCTCCACAGCGATGGCGGGGACAAACGGACAAAAAAAGCTCAAAGTACCGCACATGGGCTGGAACGAGGTGCACCAGACAGTAACCCATCCTTTATGGAAGGATATCCCAAACGATGCACGCTTTTATTTTGTGCACAGTTATTATGTCGAAATCAGCAATCCGGAACCGGCAGCAGCCTATAGCCTTTATCCTTTTTCATTTACTTGCGCAGTGGCAAAGGATAATATTTTTGCTGTCCAGTTTCACCCGGAAAAGAGCCATGAAGCAGGGCTGACGCTGCTGCGTAATTTTGTGCAATGGGAACCTGTTTCCGGAAAAAAATAATCAGGTTCGGATGTAAACATTTGCAAATCTCTCTTTCGAATTTCAAAACTTAATTCTAAATTCAATTTAGATTCAAAATGCTTATCATTCCTGCCATAGACTTGAAAGACGGTCAATGCGTACGTCTAAGACAAGGCGTGATGGAAAACGCCACGATATTTTCGGATAATCCCGGCACCATGGCCAGGCATTGGCTGGATCAGGGCGCGCGGCGAGTGCATCTCGTGGACCTTAATGGTGCATTTGCCGGCAGGCCGAAAAATGAGCCGGCTATTCGCGCTATCGTTGAAGCGATAGATGACGAAATTCCCATCCAGCTCGGCGGCGGCATACGCGATCTCGAAACGATCGAGCGTTATCTCGACGATGGCGTCACTTATATTATCATCGGTACCGCGGCAGTTAAGACGCCCGGATTCCTGCATGATGCCTGCAACGCTTTTCCGGGGCATATCATGGTGGGGCTGGATGCAAAGGATGGCAAGGTAGCCGTCAATGGCTGGTCTAAAGTGACCGGTCACGACGTGGTGGATCTGGCCAAAAAATTCGAAGACTACGGTGTAGAAGCGATCATCTATACCGATATTGGACGTGATGGAATGCTCAGCGGCGTCAATATCCAGGCTACGGTGGAGCTTGCCAGAGCACTTACCATTCCCGTTATCGCTAGCGGCGGTATTCTCAACCTCGGCGATGTAGAAGCGCTTTGTGGTATCGAACCGGAAGGAATCATGGGCGCCATCACAGGGCGCGCCATTTACGAGGGCACCCTGGATTTCAAATTGGCGCAAGCGCTGGCCGACGATCTCAGTACAAAGATGAAATCCGGAGACACAACCCTTCCCTAAAGACGCTTTCAATAATTAATTGGGGAAACAGGAAGGCACCAGGGCAGGAAGATTCTATTTTTCAATTTATTCCTTTTTGCTGAAGTTTCATTTGCCATTTTACGGTAAAGGTTTTTTGTCTATGGGCTTGGCAACAAGAATTATTCCGTGCCTTGATGTCACAAACGGACGCGTGGTCAAGGGCATTAATTTTGTCGAGCTTCGGGATGCGGGAGATCCCGTCGAAATATCGCGTCGTTACGACGACCAAGGTGCGGATGAACTGACCTTTCTCGATATCACCGCCAGCTCGGACAATCGAGATCTGATTCTTCGTATTATTGAAGAAGTAGCGGCCCAGGTATTCATTCCGTTAACAGTAGGCGGGGGAGTTCGTCAGGTGGAAGATGTTCGCAGGTTATTGAATGCCGGGGCCGACAAGGTAAGCATCAATACCTCAGCGGTGCAGAATCCCCAGCTGGTGGCGGAAGCCGCAGGCCGTTACGGCTCGCAATGCATTGTGGTCGCAATCGACGCAAAGCGAGTGATCGGTAGCGACACAGATACCCCCCGATGGGAAGTCTTCACCCACGGCGGACGCAGGGCTACCGGGCTAAACGCGGTCGAGTGGGCGAAAAATATGCAATTGCTGGGTGCGGGCGAGATACTGCTGACCAGCATGGACAGGGATGGCACTCGCAATGGTTTTGATCTGGCGCTTGTCCGCGCAGTCTCGGATGCGGTAGATGTACCGGTGATTGCAAGCGGCGGCGTAGGGGATTTGCATCATCTGGTGGAAGGGGTCCTGCAGGGCCACGCCGACGCAGTATTGGCGGCGAGCATTTTTCACTATGGAGAGTACACCATACGCCAGGCCAAAGCGCATATGGTGGAGCACGGCATTGAAGTACGGCTGTAGTGGTAGAATGAAATTCAATAACCCGGCCCCAAGCGTATTCATGTCCGAAAATTGGCTCAACAAGGTAAACTGGTCCGAGGACGGACTGGTGCAGGTAGTGACGCAAGAAGCCCGTAGCGGCACGGTGCTGATGGTCGCCTGGATGAATCGGGAAGCCCTGAAACTCACCGCCGAAACCAACGAGGCGCATTACTGGTCGCGCTCCCGCAAGAAACTTTGGCATAAGGGCGAAGAATCAGGTCATATACAGATGGTAAAAGAAATCCGCCTGGATTGCGATGAGGATGTACTGTTGCTGACAGTGGAACAAGTTGGCGGCATAGCGTGTCACACCGGCAGGCATAATTGTTTTTTCAATAAACTGGAAAACGATCAGTGGATCGTTTTTGCTCCAGTGATTAAAAGTCCGGAAGACATCTATAAGAAATGACTGATTCAGCTATCCTTTACCGTCTGGCTGCAACAATCGAAGCTCGCAAGAGTGCAGACCCCGCCGCCTCCTATGTGGCAAGGCTACTGCATGAAGGGGAAGACAAAATTCTCAGAAAGGTTTCGGAGGAAGCGACAGAGATTTTGTTGGCCTCGAGAGACGGTGATAAACAGCATATTGCACGTGAAACGGCAGATTTGTGGTTTCACTGCCTGGTATTATTGGCCTACCATGGGTTAGGGCCGGATGATGTGCTGAATGAATTGCTGCGCCGGGAAGGAACTTCCGGGATCGATGAAAAAGCATTACGAAAAACGGAATAATATGGAAAACTGTATTTTCTGCAAAATCGTACGAGGAGAAATTCCCAGCAAGAAAGTGTATGAGGACGCTGATGTTTTCGCGTTCCACGACATCCATCCCGCAGCACCGATACATTTTATGCTGGTACCCAAGCAGCACATCGACTCATTGGCAGATGTTGAAGACAAGCACAGCAGTTTGCTGGGCAAGATGATGATGCTGATACCCAGGCTGGCGAAGGAAGAGGGATGCACGGACGGCTTTCGAACTGTTATCAATACCGGGCGCGTAGGAGGGCAGGAAGTTTATCATTTGCATGTACATATCATAGGTGGCACGGAGCGCCTGCCTGTCATGATTCCCCACCCGAAATAAGGAGTATATGATGGGATCATTCAGCATTTGGCACTGGCTGGTCGTTCTGGTAATTGTCGTACTGGTGTTCGGTACCAGGAAACTTCGCAATCTCGGCAGTGATCTCGGCGGTGCAGTAAAAGGTTTCAAGGAAGGCATGAAAAACGCTGATGGGGAGGAAATATCGCCCCCACCCCAGAAAAATAGCGACCAAGCCATCGAAGGCGAAGTCAGGGATAAAACGCATACCAAATTATAATTGTAATAAACGATCGGTAAATGCCACCTTTATAAAACCGACTGGAGAGTACCTTGCTGCTATTTGCCGCACCTCATCGGTAACGCTCGCAAAAAATGTTCGATATCAGTTTCACAGAAATTCTTGTTATAGCAGTTGTAGCACTCGTCGTCCTTGGCCCCGAACGACTGCCTCGCGTGGCGCGCACCCTAGGACATCTGCTGGGACGAGCGCAACGTTATGTCAATGATGTCAAGAACGATATTCAGCATGAAATGGAACTGGAAGAGCTCAAGAAATTGAAAACTTCGATGCAGGAAGCCTCCCATACCATCGAGAATACCGTACGCGCAGAAATAAATCAGTTCCAGGAACTGGCTGCGGAAACAAAATCCTTCACGGCATCTCCTCCCGAGCCTCCACCCGGGATTGCAGAGGAAGCAGCTTCCTCACCCAATTCTCCCGCAACTTCAATCAAGCCGCCCAAATCGCTGATCCAATCAAAGCCGAGCCCTGATGACGCGACCGGAACGGAAATACATCATCAATGAACTCTCCCGGAACGCTCGGTCGAGTCCCTGGCCGAGAGAATCTGCTTTGCCAAGGCAAATAGCACATATTCGGCTGAGCCGGCTCGGTATACTAGAATAGTTTAATTTACGGCCCCTTTTCGCAGCCCGCATGAGTGTCGACGAAACATTTATTTCTCATCTTGTGGAATTGCGCGCCAGATTGCTGCGTATATTTGGCGCGCTGGTACTCGGCTTTTTGCCGTGTGCCTATTACGCTCGAGAACTCTACTCGTTACTGGCGCAGCCATTGTTGGAGAAACTTCCACAAGGTGGCCAGATGATTGCCACCGAAGTGGTCACGCCCTTTTTTGTACCCATGAAAGTGGCCATGATGGCCGCTTTTATCATTACCTTGCCGCACACGCTGTACCAGGTGTGGGCGTTTGTTGCGCCAGGGTTGTATTCTCACGAAAAACGGTTGATACTGCCGCTGGTACTCGTCAGCAGCTTTCTCTTCATTTGTGGTATGGCATTTGCCTATTTTGCGGCGCTGCCCCTGGTATTCGAATTCATCACCCACTTCGCGCCAGAGGGTGTTGCGGTGATGACCGATATCGGCAAGTATCTCGACTTTGTGCTGACCATGTTCATTGCCTTTGGCATAACTTTCGAAGTACCGATACTTGTCGTGATACTAGTCCGAATGGAAATCGTCTCAATCGAGAAACTGAAGGAAGTACGCCGCTACGTTCTTGTTGGCGCATTCGTGGTCGGCGCAATATTCACGCCGCCCGATGTAGTTTCGCAATTCATGCTGGCGGTACCGCTTTATTTACTCTACGAATTGGGCATATTGGTAGCAGGTCTCGTTAGCAGTCCCCTTCCTGCACCGGCATTAGTTTATCAATCGCATGACGAAAACATGAAGTCGGAGTTAAGTAAGACAGAAGCTAATGGAAAGTCCGGCAAAAACAAAAGCATTTAATTTTGAGTTTGCAAGGGTACGGCATGGTTTTGCCGAATGGACTGGCCCAGAAGCGAGGAACCCAGAATACAAAGGCCTATTCCTTTTAGGTACGCCTGGTAAGGAAACTACTTTCATGACGCAAAATGCATACTATTGATCTAGTGTCGCATTCTCAGCGGCAGCGGAGCTAAAGCCCCCTTTTGGCAGCTTGAAGCCTGTCGTCATAGGAAAATTCAAAGCTTCCTGGACCTAATCCATCGCATCCGGATCTTGATACTGGTCCTGTGGCGATGGCTTGGGCCGCTTACCAACGTTAATCGTGAGAGACTTTTCGGTTTGGTTGCGCATCACTACAACATTGGCGGCGTTGCCTGGGAGTAATGCCGCGATGAGGTCAAGCATCACGGATGAATCAATGACTTCTTTGCCTTCCACAGCCAAAAGTATGTCGCCGGGCTTCACACCGGCCTGATCCGCAGGGCCGCCCTTGAGTACACCTGCGATAAGCGCACCATTGGTGTTGGGCCGCTTGAACGATTCCGCTAACTCGGGTGTCAAGTCTTGCACTTCCACGCCGATCCAGCCGCGTGTCACCCCGCCACTTTGAATGATCTGCTCCATTATCTGCTTGGCCACGCTTGCTGTAATAGCAAAGCCAATACCCAGCGATCCGCCAGTCCGAGAAACAATCGCCGTATTGATGCCGATAAGATTGCCCGAGGTATCTACCAGCGCACCCCCAGAATTGCCCGGATTGATGGCGGCATCGGTTTGAATAAAATTTTCAAAGGTATTGATACCCATATGGGTCCGTCCTAGCGCGCTAACGATCCCCATAGTCACCGTCTGTCCTACACCAAAGGGATTACCGATGGCGAGCACGATATCGCCCACCTTGGCATGGTCGGAGCGGCCAAAAGTCATCGTAGGCAGCGCTTCCATATCCACTCGCACGACGGCAAGATCAGTTTCCGGATCAGAGCCGATTACACGCGCTTTCGCTTTCCTGCCGTCAGCCAGTGCAATCTCAATTTCATCCGCAGCCTCTATGACATGATGGTTGGTAAGAATATAACCTTCCGGACTGACGATTACTCCGGAGCCAAGGCTTGACGCCCGCCGACTCTGCGACTCGAAGCGATCACCAAAGAAGCGCCGGAACCGGGGGTCTTCCAACAATGGATGAGGGGATACCTTGATCTCTTTGCTGGTAAAGACATTCACCACCGAAGGCATGGCTTTTTGAGCGGCATCGCTAAAGCTGCCAGGCTTGAACTCCCCCTTGGACGCCCCATCAGAGACCGCTTCCTTCACGGTTACGATGGCGCCTCCACGCTGACTCTCGGGTAACAATTCAGGCTTCAGCGTGGAGACGACAAATAATGCCGCGAGGACTATCGTTGCCGTTTGTGCGAAAATTAACCAGAGTTTGTACATTTTTATGGGCTATGGATTTCGAGATAGGATGACAGTGATAACAACCCGGATAACAGATGCGATTGAATGAGCTCGAAACCTATTTGAACCACCTTCTGAATGTCGCCCACTTTCGTGATTATTGCCCAAATGGGTTGCAAGTGGAAGGCCGAAGTGAAGTGCGCGAACTGGTCACTGGCGTAACAGCGTCGCTTGATCTCCTGCAAGCTGCAGCAACTGCAGGTGCGGACGCGATCCTGGTGCATCATGGTTATTTCTGGCGTGGCGAGGATCAATGCATGGTCAATATGAAACGCCGCCGTATTGGGCTGTTGATGGCGCATGACGTCAGTTTGCTCGCCTACCACTTGCCACTGGATGCGCATGCTGAATTGGGCAATAATAGTCAATTTGCCAGCAGAATGGGTTTTATTGAAACTGGCCGCTTCGGCGAGCAAAATATCGCGATGCAAGGTACTCTATTGTCACAGGTATCGACTCTGAGAGATCTGCGAATGAATATCGAACGCGTCCTGTCCCATAAGCCTTTGGTAATCGGTGATGATGCGAAACCGGTGCGGCGTATAGCTTGGTGTACCGGCGGCGCTCAGGGTTATTTCGACGAGGCCATCCGTTTGGGAGTGGATGCGTTTGTCACAGGTGAAATTTCCGAGCAGAACGTGCATGCCGCACGCGAATCCGGCGTAGCATTTATTTCCGCAGGGCATCACGCCACGGAGCGTTACGCTGTACAGGCGTTAGGCGAACATATATCCCGCAAATTTGGTATTACTCATCAGTTCATTGATATCGACAGTCCGGTGTGACAGAGATGAAGAATACTCATCAGAACCTCGGAGCGGCCCGATGTTCCATATCCAATCCAGCTCAATCCATCCGGAACCCAGTTGGAGTCCTGCTCTCATTTCATGGTGGTTGATTTATTGATCTGTTGAAGCGATATCAGTGGTACCAGGAAGAATCCTGGTACTGGTGCTACCCGTTTATATAAACCGGCGATACAGTATGGATTATAATAACTAATGTTTTTGGCTCGAAAAAGAAGCGAGCCATTCCGTAACATTGCACTTCCGCGACCTCCGGAGGAAGACTGTATAGGATAGGACAGTCTGGGCAGATCATGCACAGATCTCGGAACGGTATACCATCACAACAATTATTACGGAAAAAAAGGAGAAGAGAAATGGTTGTCAAGCTTGGGCTGAGGCTAGTTACGCTGACGTGCGGGGTATTGCTGGCGGCGTCGGCATACGCGAACTTTCCCAGCGTTCCCAAA
>JBDTDT010000061.1:0-13529 GCA_039922995.1 Nitrosospira sp.
GAAAGTTCTCAAGAATTTGTGGCGAAGCTGCTTCAAGAATATCCACCAATAGACTCATGGTGTCACTTACGCGCGTGACGCAATTCCCCCAACCGGGTGCAAAGCCTAATCCGCTCAATGGCTCCACAATTGCCTGCCATGGAGCATCCCCGGGATAGACATCGAGTAAATTGAGCGCGCGGCGTAACCCGGTGCGTAGGGCCGAAACGTCTGCAAAATTGCCGTGGAGCATCAATTGCTAGCCATCCATGCTATGGACGGTTAAAAAATGTAACAGTTTGGCTGTTCCGATGCCGGATTGAGTAAACAGCGTGCCTGCCAATTGCTTGTTGAGAAACATTACGCCCTGCCCAATCGAACGAGTTTCCTTCAGTCTCGGAAAATCACGATTAAACGGGGTAAAATCCAGCTCTAATACGGGCTCATTTGCATTATCCGGACGCACCAATAATTCCTTGAAAGCAAGGTAGTCGGAAACGCTGATAACCTCGGGTATGAGTTGTTCCTGATGAACACGTAAAAAGGACCAGCGTCCCGCCCCCTCGCGTAGCGAGAGATATATCAAAGGGGGCCGGCAAACCGCCTCTTGCAACCACTTGATCAGCTCGTGCAATGGCGTGTTGGCAAGGGGTTGGGGATGAGAATCACGTACCACGTCAAAAGCATCGAGCAAGTCCGAACGCAAAAGAAGCGGGCGCTCCAATTCGAACCATTTTCGCAAGAGTGCGTGTAATTCATCACGATGGTCTAATGCCCAGGTATCAAGCTTTTGCATCATTCGCTGTCTCCAGAGTGGGAATACCAAATGCGTAGTGTGCCATGCCCTCCGCAATACCATCCGCATAGCGGGCATCTGCAAAATAAATTTGTTCGTTTCCTCTCAGACTCGCAAGCTCAGGGCTATGGTTAGCAACCACGACGCCAAGCGTATCCCCGATCAGCATTTCATGGTCGTTACCCGAGTCGCCCGCTACCAGAAAAGCTCGTAATGGTAATCCCCATTTGTAAGCAAGATAGCGTATTGCTCGTCCTTTGGAGGCACGCAGAGGCAAAATGTCGAGATAAGTCTGCCGGGAGTAAATCAGATGCGCATATAGATTCTGCTCGCGTAACAAAGCTCTAATTTTGGAAATTGGCGGCAGCAAATCGGGATCCACATTGTAACTAAGCTTGAATTCACGCTGATTCTCTGGCGATTGCAGGATGAGGCCGGGTACTTCACGCAAAGCCTCTTCCACCGCGTCACGGCGCCACAAGTATCTGATGAGATTTCGCCACCCGATATCAGGATGAAGTTCGGAACCATAATTTATTTCGCTGCCTACCGCTGTAATAAGTACATCGGGTAATGGCACCCCCCATTCTTTTAATATTTTCAAGGCGCTTTCCAAAGTACGGCCCGTAGCGATACCAAAGCCCAGATTCGGTGGCGTAGCTCGCAACGCAGTTAGAAACCGACGCAGGGCGGCGCGATCTCCAAGCAATGTATTATCTATATCACTTACCAGCATCTGCGAAACCAATGGCAGCGGATTACGTTGGGGTCGCCGGTATATCGCCATATCCCGGCGGATTTGCTTGCGTTCATGGTGTAATAAGCGAGACAGGACATGCAAGTATTTCTTGACGTGCGCATCCCAGGTATAGTTATTTCTTACGCCTGTAACGCCATTGCGCGCCCAGCGCTGCCAGCGGCGGGGCTCAGCCAGTGCATATTCCATTGCCCCGGCTATCGCCTTTATATCCAGAGGGTTAACCAGCACGCCATTTTTGCAGTGAGCGATTATGTCACGCGGACCTCCATCCTCGGTAGCAACGATGGGAAGCCCGCTGGCAGCCGCTTCTATCAAAGTCAGGCCAAACGGTTCGGTAAGCGCCGGGTTAACGAATATTCCCCGGCGTTGGGCGGCAAGCCGGTAGAGTCCCGCGACATCGGAGGGCTTATGCTGCTTGGGCAGCGCTATCTTGCCCCACAGATCGTAAAGATCAATATCGAGCAGTAAATTTGTCATCACCTCAGTCTGGGCGGCGTCAAGCTTGCGGATGTCGTCACGATTGCCCGCCACGATGGCAAGATTGGCTTGCTCCTGCAGCGCAGGTGAGCAGCCGAACGCGGCGACTAAAGCTCCTAGGTTTTTCCGCATTTCCGGACGGCAAATCGACAGTATCAGGGGTTTTCGCGGCCGCATCAGGAAACGATCTATAAGCCTGGCGACCTCTGGTTCCGGCGATAAGTGGCGACTGGGCGGGGCAAAACGCGAGATATCGGTACCCGGCGAAATTACAACGGCACGCTCGGGCTGATAATTAGTATATGAGCCATATTGTTCGGTACTTTCCTGCGGCGTGCTGGTTATGACCAGACTGGCGTGCTGCAATATGGATTCCTCAGCTGCGATGCGCCGCTGGAAACTGAACTGGCGCTCCAGTGCCTGTGGCTTACGGCCTTGTGCCAGCAGTCGCTGTTGTTTGCTGCGTCCGAGGGAGTGACCCGTATGGATCTGCGGAATACCCAGCAGTTGAGAGAGCTGCATTCCAACATATCCCGCATCGGCATAATGACTGTGAATAACGTCGGGTAAGCGCTTCTGTTCGCGCAGAAAAAGCAGTACACGATCCACCATCTGGTCGAGATAAGGCCACAGGCTTTCCTTGCGCAGGTAGCGCCGGGGGCCGCATCGAAGGCGAATAATCCGTGCGTGATCGCCAAGCATTTCTTCGGAGCGGGCATAATCTGCCGGCACAGCGGGATCTTCTATTCGGCGGGTTAGCAAATCTACCTTTCCGACTTGGCGCTGCCGGGCCAACGCCCGGGCCAACTCCACCACATACAAGATTTGGCCGCCCGTATCGGCATCGCGCCCAAGGTCTAGATCTTTACCACGAATCAACCCGTGGAGGCTTAGCATGAGCACGTATAACTCTCTCATCTGCGTTCAAACCATTCTTCAAGGAACGGTCTATAGAAATCATCGTGCTCCGGAACCGCACCGCGTATCTGGCAAATTGCCCCGGCAAAATGTTGAGCCCGCCGCAGAGTAACCTGCATTGTCCAGTTATGCAGCAGGCCAAGCATAAAAATGGCGGAAAATGCGTCACCAGCACCTACCGTGTCACGAATACCCGCTACCGGATCGGTTGCCATAGCTGTTTGCTCTCCAAAATTATCAATCCACCAAGCACCCGCCTCACCACGGGTAATAAGTAATCCATCCAACTGATATCGCTGTACTAACGCCTTCACCTGCTCCTCAGGAGAAGCCGCGTCCAGATCAATCAACTCGACAATGCGCTCAAGTTCAGTGTCATTGGCTTTAACAATATCCGCGTGTTGCAATGACCAGCGCAACCGCTCGGCGGATACCCAGGGGTCACGCAGATTGACATCAAAAAACCGCTTGCCGCCGACGGCACGCAACATATGGCGCAAGGCTCGATGCGAGTTGGCACGCTGGGCTAATGTCCCAAAATAAACCAATTCTGGATTTACCGCCAAGGCAGTCATTCGGGACAAGCGTGGATGAATATGGTCATAGGCTTGATCAGGAAGAATATCAAATTGATGACCGTCTGACGTAAGATGCACCTCTACCATGCCGGTTGAATGCGTGGAATCGAGCTGTACCCCATGTATGGGTAATCCCGCGTTTTCCAGAGTCTGTAATAGACGCGAACCGGCATTGTCCTGCCCTATCCGGGAAACCAGAACCGGCATACAACCGAAAGCATACAAGTGCATGGCAACGTTGAATGGCGCGCCACCCAAAACTTCCTGGTCGGGAAACCGATCTATCAGAATTTCACCAAATAAAAGTACGGGGTGTCGGATAGCGGTCATTCTGGAAGCCCATGAGAAGGGCACCTAAATAATTAATCGAGCTGCGCGGACAGGCAGGCAGCTAGCGAATACTTAATTCTAAATATATTGGACCTGTTTTTATGTGCGATAGCACACAAACCGGAAGCACCATCAGATCAATGCGAGATCTCCCGCAAAACCCGACAAACTTCGCTTGTTAAATCAAGAAAGTATGGAACAGTGGATTTTTTCCATTCTGCTGTGATATTCCCTGCCATCAGGAATTATTCTCATGTATCGGATTAAAACTAATAAACAATGCGGGAAATTGTTAAAAACTGGATTGATGTTTGGTCGTCAGCAAGACGTATCGTTGTTTTGCATGAACAACGAGCAGCGTGGCATATGGCAGAATGCAGCCATTTCTGATAGCGCTATTTCTGGACTACATGCTAGAATTTATAGCCTCTATGCAGCGCAACCACATTGGCAGCCAGATTGAAATATTCAACGCGCTCGAATCCGACCCGCTGCATCAATTGCTTCAATTCTTCCTGAGATGGATGAACCCGGATGGACTCGGCAAGATAGCGATAGCTATCCTGATCCTTCGCAATGAGCTTGCCCATTGCGGGCAACATCTTGAATGAGTAAATATCGTAGAGGCGTTGCAGCGGTTTCCATATCTTGGAAAATTCAAGCACGATGACAGCACCACCAGGGCGAAGTACGCGCAGCATTTCTTTCAAGGCCGCATCTTTGCGAGTCATGTTTCTGAGACCAAAAGCAACGCTTACGCAATCAAAATAATTATCTGGAAACGGCAATTTTTCTGCATCGCACTGCGCTACCGATACCGCGGCGCCATGATCCAAGAGACGGTCTCGGCCTATCGTGAGCATGGAATTATTGATATCCGTGAGCCAGACCTCGCCATTTCCTCCCACTTGTTCCACGAACAATGCACTCAAGTCAGCGGTACCACCGGCAATGTCGAGCACTTTGCTGCCCTTCCTGATGCTGCTCGTCTCCACGGCAAAACGCTTCCACAATCGATGCAACCCAGCCGACATAAGGTCATTCATCAGGTCATAGCGTTCCGCCACCGAATCAAATACATTCGCAACTTTACGCGCTTTCTCTGCTTCCGGAACTTCGTTGAAGCCGAAATGGGTAATTTTAGTCATGGATGTTCATTGCCTATAATAAGCATGCTTTTCTCTTATATCACGCGAATATCAAAGTTATTTCGATCTGGGTGGCTGGGATGTCCGCGGATCCGAAGCCGGTTCGCGGCTTGCGCCCGCCTCTTTTATCCGGTTCAGGTATCTTTGCCACATTTCCTCCTGATGCAGGCCGTAGTCGTAGAGTAAATCCCAGGAATAGAGACCAGTATTATGTCCATCCGAAAAATTCAGCTGGATCGCATAATTGCCGACCGGTTCGATATGATAGATAGTCACCTCCTTCTTGCCCACTTGCAACACTTCCTGTCCCGGGCTATGACCACGCACCTCGGCCGAGGGCGAATAGATCCGGAGAAATTCACAGGAAATCTGGAAGATTTTACCGTCTCCGAAAGAAATCTCCAGTAATCTGGATTTACTATGAAGTTTTATTTCGGTGGGTTTGGGGGTATCTTTATCGAGTCCTGCCATCGTGGCACTCCGTCAGCTTGAGACCACGAATGATAAACCAGCACAGGCCAAACTAAAACCCTGATGCGAAATACAAATCATTTTAACCTATATTCGCGCCTAGGCTGGAGGCTATCAGATAACTTGGGTACATCGTACCCAAGAAGCAGCGTAAGATGGGCCGCACGCAAAAACGAAGGATGATCTGAAAATCGATTGATCGGGCAAGGGTCGCGTTTCAGGCGCGTTCTGACCACGAAGGGAATGCCCGCAATAAGTTATTCCCGGTTTTCAATGACACCTGTTCGGTTTCCTTAAAGCCTCTTTTCTCAAGGGAATGCCGGTATCATTGGCTCCGTCCCTTCAATTTCTACCTGAGGCAAATGCGCTTTTACACGGGCCTCAATATCATCAACCCGACTGGTCGGCACATCAGCCAGAACCAGCAGTTGACCTTCCTCGATGGCTGCCTCGAACTGCTTGGTGCGCGTGTTTCCAACATTCATACCCACCATGCCGCCTATCCATGCACCGACGCCTGCCCCGGCAAGGGCGCTTGCCAGCAGGATGCCCCCCGCGATTACCGTTGAAGCGGGAGGAAGTGCGACTGCAACCAATCCCGCAAGCGCTCCAGCCGAACCACCGAGAGCCAGCCCACGTTCTACTGCAGGAACGAAATCACTTTTCTGCATCAGATTGACTTCGGGCAGATCCTCAAGCTCAGTGCCGCGTTTTGCGATGACGTGAATGTGATGCTCATCAATTCTTGCCAGAAGCAATTCATCGACGATACGCTTGGTGATAGCGATGTCGGGAACAAGAAAATAGATTCGTCTCATTATGACCTCCTGAAAGGTTGTAAGTTAATCAGGCAGGGCGCAGATTCAAACCCTCCCGATTAAATAATAGACGGCTTATCTGAAAAAGCAATGTTCTCGCAACTGCAGCATCGACCACCGACAGGTCATGGATACGGGCACGGTGCGAATATTGAATGACCTCGTTCAACCATTCGGACATAGATCTCATGATAACTGGACATAACATATCTACTGTGGTAAGTAGGAAGCTAGCGCCCACGGCCCACGGATAGGAGGGCTTTGCGGGCTGAATACCTGTAAGGCGGAAATGCGAGTGGCTGACTCCCTTCGCTCTGAGCCTGACAGAGTGCCCTAAAAACCCGTCTTACGGAGCCCGCTGGAATAAACTATACGCATCAATTCAGATAGAGAACGAGAAATCCATATGGAAGTGATCAAAACACGCGCAGCGGTTGCCTGGAGTCCGGGACAGCCTTTAAGTATCGAAGAGGTCGATCTCCTACCTCCCAGAAGGGGTGAAGTGCGGGTACGTATCGTAGCTACGGGTGTATGTCATACCGATGCATTCACACTTTCCGGAAAGGATCCAGAGGGAAAGTTTCCGGCAATTCTGGGCCACGAGGGAGGTGGCATCGTCGAGGCTATAGGCGAGGGCGTTATCAGTGTTGATGTTGGTGATCACGTAATCCCCCTCTATACTCCTGAATGTGGCCAGTGCAAATTCTGCCGATCAGGTAAAACCAATCTTTGCCAAGCGATCCGGGCCACCCAGGGGCAAGGTCTGATGCCTGACGGCACCACCCGTTTTTTTAAGGACGGGAAACCCATTTATCATTATATGGGCACTTCAACTTTCTCCGAATATACAGTCATACCGGAAATTTCACTAGCTAAGATCGATAAGAGCGCTCCGCTTGAAAAAGTCTGTCTGCTCGGCTGCGGCGTAACGACGGGTTTAGGTGCCGTCGCCAAAACGGCAAAAGTGAAGCCCGGCGATACCGTAGCGATATTTGGGCTTGGTTGCATTGGTTTGGCTACGATAATAGGTGCAGCCATGGCTAAAGCCGGGCGTATTATTGCGATCGACATCAATCCGGCGAAATTTGAGATTGCACGTCAGTTCGGTGCTACCGATGTCCTGAATCCCAAGAACTGCGACAGGTCTATTCAAGATGTGATTATCGAAATGACCGATGGAGGTGTGGATTTTTCTTTTGAATGTATCGGTAACGTCAAGGTGATGCGTTCTGCCCTTGAATGTTGTCATAAAGGTTGGGGGGAATCCGTGATAATCGGTGTTGCCGGCGCCGGCGAGGAAATCTGTACGCGCCCATTTCAACTCGTAACGGGGCGCGTTTGGCGCGGCTCGGCATTTGGCGGGGTGAAAGGCCGGACTGAACTCCCAGGCTATGTGCAACGCTATCTCGATGGAGAATTCGAACTGGACCCCTTTATTACTCACACCATGAGACTGGACGACATTAATACAGCGTTTGACCTTATGCACGAGGGTAAATCCATTCGCACGGTTATCTCATTTTGATAATGAGCGCGTTTGTTGTACCGAGACGCAAATTGATATCGAGCATTTAGCATGCTGGATTTGAAGCTGCTCTCATCCCACCGATTGTTCGATGGAGCACAAAAGCGTTACAGGCACCGTTCACAAACGCTGAACTGCGAAATGAATTTTTCCATCTATCTCCCTCCAGAACCAAACAATAACGAAAAAATTCCTGTGATCTACTGGCTGTCAGGACTGACCTGCACCGATGAAAACTTCACCATCAAAGCGGGCGCCCAACGCATTGCGGCAGAACTCGGCATTGTACTGGTTATGCCGGATACAAGCCCACGTGGAGAAGGTGTTGCAGAGGCGCCCGATGCTGCATATGACTTGGGGAGAGGGGCTGGTTTTTACGTGAACGCCACGCAGGCGCCCTGGAGCTGCCACTACAGGATGTATGATTATATTATCGATGAACTGCCAACCCTGATTGAAAATCATTTTCACGTAAGCGATCGGCGATCGATTTTTGGACATTCCATGGGAGGTCACGGCGCGCTCGTTATTGCATTGCGAAATCCGCAGCGCTATCGGTCAGTGTCCGCCTTCGCTCCCATAGCCAATCCTGCTGCCAGCCCATGGGGCAAAAAAGCATTCAGTCATTATCTCGGCGATGACCAAAAAGAATGGCGGAACTATGATGCAACTCTGCTGATCGAGGGGATACCGTCGCGTGCATCGGAGTGGCCGCCGATGATGATTGATCAGGGTGACGCGGATGAATTCTTGCAGGAACAACTGAAAACCGATCGGCTTATCTCTGCCTGCAAAGCGGCGAATTATCCCGCGCAAATCACTATGCGCAAGGGTTATGACCACAGTTATTTTTTTATCAGTACATTTATTGAAAACCATCTGCGTTTTCATGCGAAGGCGCTCAAATATTTTTAAGTGCTTATGGCCGGGAAACTATCCGAAATTTTGGAAGCGGCTTCGGCAGTTTCCGCCAGGATCCGGACTTTCTTGAATTTCTACAGCGCTTCATTATTGGCTCACTCCATATCTCGGGTCCGGCGCAAACGCCCTTCTTGCTTCCTGTATAATTCATGCTTTTTGGAAACAGCTCTCCTATGGAAGCCGAACAACTTAATACTATCGCTTATCAACTCACCGATCTCGTTAGCCGTACGACAGAATTACGGAGGTATCTTTGACTTCGATACCAAGGAAACGCGCCTGAACGAACTCACCCGACTGACGGAGGATCCCGCTATCTGGGAGGATAACAAGCGTGCCCAGGAATTGGGCAGAGAAAAAAAAATGCTGGAAGACATTGTTAATACATTGAAGACGGTTGGAAATCAGCTGGATGATTCGCGGGATCTGTTCCAGATGGCAAGAGAAGAGGAGGACGATGCTACGTTGGAGAGCATTGCCCGTGACATCGGGCAACTGAAAAATACCGTGGCGGAAATGGAATTTCGCCGCATGTTTTCCAATCCCATGGATCCCAATAATTGCTTCGTGGATATTCAAGCCGGTTCGGGGGGTACAGAAGCACAGGATTGGGCGGAGATGCTGGAACGTATGTATCTGCGCTATTGTGAACGCCGCGGCTACAGTGTGGAAGTAATGGAAGAGTCAACCGGCGAGGTAGCCGGGATCAAAAGTGCAAGCCTGAAAATATCCGGTGATTATGCTTACGGCTATCTTCGCACGGAAACCGGCGTACACCGCCTGGTGCGCAAATCGCCGTTCGATTCCGGCAACCGTCGCCATACCTCATTTGCCAGCGTATTTGTCTATCCCGAGGTGGATGAGACCATCGACATAGAAATCAACCCTGCAGATTTGCGCGTCGATACTTTTCGTGCATCCGGTGCAGGGGGTCAGCACATCAATAAAACGGACTCAGCTATTCGCATCACCCATAACCCCAGCGGTATCGTGGTTCAATGCCAGAGCGGCCGCTCCCAGCACCGCAATCGCGCAGACGCGATGGCCATGCTGAAATCACGTCTTTACGAGGCGGAACTGCGCAAACGTAGTGACGAGAAGCAGGCAATAGAAGACAGCAAAACCGACATCGGCTGGGGGCACCAGATCCGTTCGTATGTACTGGACCAGTCGCGCATCAAAGATCTCCGTACCGACGTGGAAAGTGGCAACACGCAGGCGGTACTCGATGGTGGGTTAGATGATTTCATCGAAGCCAGCTTAAAACAAGGCGTATAAGGATACCTGATGGCAACGAATGATATTTCAGAGATTGGCCCGGACGAATCGCCCAACCGGGTACATGCGGAAATCAAGCTCGTCGAAGAACGCCGCGCCAAGTTGGCTGAGCTGCGCAAAGGGGGTAGCGCCTTTCCCAACGATTTTCGCCGGGACGATTTGTCATCTGATCTTCATCAGCAATGCGGTGAGCTTCCCAACGAAACATTAGACGCGGCGCCGAGAGCCGTCACAGTGGCGGGACGAATGGTATTGAAACGGGTGATGGGCAAGGCAAGCTTCGCCACCATCCAGGATATGAGCGGGCGTATCCAGCTTTACATCGCCAGGGATATTGCCGGTGAGGCAACTTACGAAGCGTTCAAGCATCATGACCTCGGCGACATACTCGGCGCCCGAGGTACGTTATTCAAAACCAGGACCGGCGAGCTTTCGGTACGCGTTACGTGTTTGCGCTTGCTGACAAAATCCTTGCGCCCCCTGCCGGAGAAATTCCACGGCCTGACCGATCAGGAACAGAAATACCGCCAGCGTTATCTCGACCTCATTACCAATGAAAACACCCGCAAGGTATTTATCACACGATCCAGGATCATCCAGTCCATCCGTGAATTTTTTACTGCGCATGGCTATCTGGAAGTAGAAACACCCATGATGCATCCTATCCCGGGCGGCGCGACGGCACGGCCTTTTGTCACTTACCACAATACGCTGGATATGCAATTGTATCTGCGTATCGCACCGGAACTTTACCTGAAGCGCCTGGTAGTGGGAGGAATGGAAAAAGTATTTGAAATTAACCGAAATTTCCGTAATGAGGGAATTTCCACGCGGCATAACCCCGAATTCACCATGCTGGAATTTTATGAAGCCTATCAGGATTACGCTTATTTGATGGATCTTACCGAAAGCCTGTTGCGGGAAACCGCAATAAAAGTTTTAGGTACCGCCAGCATAACGTATCAGGAACGGGAAATTGATCTTGCCCAACCGTTCGCCCGGCTCACCATCACCCAGGCTATCCAGAAATTTAACCCGGTATATACCAATGCACAACTCGACGACCGTGCGTTCCTGACCAGCGAGTTGCGGACGCTTGGCATTGCTCACAAAGCGGGGGATGGGATTGGAGCCCTGCAATTATCGTTATTTGATGAAACCACCGAACATTTACTGTTTGAACCGACTTTTATCATCGATTATCCGGCGGAAGTCTCGCCGCTTGCGCGGCGTAATGATATGAACCCTGCAATAACCGACCGATTCGAACTTTATATTGCAGGGCGCGAAATCGCCAATGGCTTTTCCGAACTGAACGACGCCGAGGATCAGGCCGCGCGTTTCCTGGAACAAGCCAGGGCCAAGGAAGCGGGCGATTCCGAGGCAATGCACTACGACGCCGATTATATCCGTGCCTTGGAATATGGCCTTCCCCCTACCGCCGGAGAGGGAATTGGTATAGATCGGCTGATAATGCTCTTCACCGACAGCCCGAGCATCCGCGACGTCATTCTGTTTCCTCAATTAAGGCGAGAAGACTGATTGCATCGCGTTTTTGGACGTCGAGCCGACTTTATTTCTATCGACTGTTTCAACCCCATCCCGTTGGCTATATATACCCTATTAGGGTATTGACTTATACCCCTTACAGGTATAGATTTAAACCTGTCTGGAGTTAAGAGCCATGACTTTAGAAGGATGTCCGGCGCTTCTGCTCCCAAATAGCGTGCCTTGACAGGCACGGTTATCAACAACGTCAGGTGCGCAAAATGGCTGCCAGGTCAACTCATCTGAAAGTCAAAGGTATGCATTGCACGGGCTGCGAAGAGACCATCGAGAACGTTGTGGCACATTTGCCTGGCGTGCAGAAGGTCAATGCAGACCATGTCAGGCAGACTGTCGATGTCGAGTTTGACAGCAAGCTCGCGGAAGAAGGCAGTATTCGCCGGGCGATTGAAGAAAAAGGTTATGAGTTCGAAAGCGCATCCACACGCGCTTCAAGTCACCCGGTACGAAACGGGCTGATTTTTTTGTTTTTCCTGCTGATAGTGGGTGGTGTGACCTTCTGGGGCAAAAGCATGATCCCGGGTTTAGTGGGAGAGATGAGCACTCACCTCGGTTATGCCATGCTATTTTCCATCGGATTTTTTACCGGTTTTCACTGTATTGGCATGTGTGGCGGTTTCGTGGTGGGCTATGCGACGGCCATTGAGCCACGCGCTGCAGGCGCCACGGCGATGGCTCATCTGATGTATGCCACCGGCAAAACAGCTTCTTACACGGTCATTGGCGGCAGCTTGGGTCTGCTAGGTTCCATTATGACCTTTACACCTTATATGCGAGGTACGGTCACCCTTGCCGCCAGCCTGTTTGTCATCATCTATGGCCTCAAGATGCTGGATGTGTTTCCCGTATTGCGCAGCTTCACCTTGCGCTTGCCCCGATTTGTTGTGCGAGGCGTATCGAACGAGTTGCGTCATCGACGCAATCCTTTAGCCATCGGGCTCCTAAATGGCTTGATGTTGGGCTGCGGCCCGTTGCAAGCCATGTATATCATGGCCGCCGGCACCGGTAGCCCGCAAGAGGGCGCCACAATCCTGTTTTTCTTTGGCCTGGGCACCCTTGTACCACTCTTGAGTTTCGGTTTGATCGCAAGCTCGGTATCCAGGGATATCATCAATCTGCTGGTACGTGCCTCCGCCATTCTGGTTATCGCCATGGGCCTGATGATGGCGGACCGGGGACTCAAACTGACAGGGTCGGGCTACGATTTTAACTCGCTGTCGTCCCGCTGGCAGCGGGTAACGCCAGCGGATAATCATCTTGAATCAAACGATACTGTCCGGCAGCGTTGAACGGCACATTTGCCGGTTTAGTACAAATTAGTACCCAATTGTGACTGGATCGACCTAAAGATTAACCATCCTCCGGATGCCGAATATTCATGAATTCGCTAGCGCTTAAACAACTCGAACTGCCCATCGAAGGCATGACTTGCTCGGCCTGCGCGGCACGCATCGAAAAAAGCCTGAATAAACTGCCCGGCGTCCATGCAGTGGTCAACTTTGCCAGCGAAAAGGCGCGCGTGAAGTTTGATGACGCCACCACGCTACCCGAAGAACTGGTTCGCTCCATCGAGAAAGCCGGGTTTCACGTCATTCCGCAAACGGTACAGCTGCAAATTAGCGGAATGACCTGTGCCACATGCAGCGGGCGTATTGAGAAGGTGCTGAACAAGCTTCCCGGCGTCATTGCTACCGTCAATCTGACCACGGAAATAGCCCGCGTCAACTTGAGCCCCGGCATGACAACGGTGGATGCCCTGATCGCCGCCGTCGCCAAGGCAGGCTATGGTGCCAGCGAAATCAGCGAAACCATGCGCGCCGAAGAGAAAGCTCGAAGGCTTGCCGTTTACCATGCAGAGCTTCGCATGTTCTGGATTTCGGCCGCGCTTACCCTGCCGCTGGTGTTACAGATGGGACCCATGTTCTGGGGCGATCATGCGGAATTCCTGCCGCGCTGGTTTCAAT
>JBDTDT010000062.1:0-86836 GCA_039922995.1 Nitrosospira sp.
GCAGGGAAAAAATCATTTGGCCTGCTGGGAATGCGGGAACGGGCCGCCGTGCTGGGAGGGGGCATAAACATCACCAGTGCACCTCACCACGGAACCGTGGTGAAGGTGCATATACCTATCAAACGAACGAAAGGATTTCCTGACCCGTCTGTTGCTGCAGCAAAACGTGGCGCAAACCGGCTTTCATAAATATGACACGCACCCTTTTGACAGGCTATTTAATACATTTTTACTTTGGCTTTGAAAAATCGGCCGGACTTCCGAACGTTAATCTGTTCCGGTAGAGTAACGGACATGACAATTAGAGCCTTTCTAGCTGATGATCACACGCTGTTCCGCGACGGGCTGAAAAGGATTCTTGCCGAGACAGGCGACATCGTAGTCGTCGGCGAAGCGACGGATGGGCTCGATGCGCTAAAAAAAATGCGTGGCGGCGGATGGGATGTGGCAGTGCTGGATGTCAGCATGCCGGGAATGAATGGCCTGGAAGTACTAAAGCGGATAGTGGCTGATGATGTCAAACATCAGGTGCTGATGTTAAGCACCTATCATGAAGATGAATATGCCATCAGGACTATGCGCGCGGGTGCGTCTGCCTATCTCACCAAGAACAGTCCGACCGATCTGCTGATATCTGTAATCCGCCGCCTGGCGGAAGGAGGGAAATATGTAGATCCGGAACTGGCGGAGAAACTGCTGTTCGACTTCGGTCCTGCATCGAAAATGCCCTTGCATTCCACACTTTCCGATCGGGAATACGACGTCCTGAAACTTATCACCTCCGGCGTATCGATAGCCGAAATCTCGCAAAAGTTGGCGTTAAGCACAAAAACCGTCAGTAGTTGCCGTGCCCGCATTCTGGAAAAAATGAAAATGCGGAACAGTGCTCAGCTTATCCGCTACGTGACCGAACACAAATTGCTGGAATAGTCAGCCTATGCCAATCCGATATCGGGCGCTCGCCACCTTTCCAGAATTACCCGACTCATTCATTATGCAAGAGCGGCGCTATGAACATGCCGTACAGCATCATCAGAATACCGCTCCTGCGCCATCTCGACCGACAAAAGATGCAGCTTGCCATATCGTACGCCGCGTGTAGCAATAATATGATTGGCAAAATCTTTTACGTTCCTGATAGATCCGCTCAGGACGGCCACTTCCAGACAGTTGTCAGGGTCTATGTGTACATGCATAGTGGATAGTGTAAGATCATGATGGTCATGTTGCACCGCAGTAAGCGAACTGGCCAGCTCGCTTTCTTGATGACTGTATATATAGCTGAGCGTAGCAGTACAATGACCTTCGTCGTGTTCTTCCGAGCGGACCGTATCAAGCAAGTCCCGTATTAGGTCACGCACGGCTTCCGAGCGATTAAAATAGCCACGCTTATGCATTACTACGTCAAACTGCTCAGCAAGCTGATCGTTAAGCGATATTGTGAGGCGTTCCATGGTTGTCTACTCCCGGATTTTTTATTTATATAATAATTCTCTTATTCGTCAGGATTCGTTTTGCACTACTGCCACTTTTCTTATAAGCTGCTTATCCGCCGTTTTATTAATAGCCAGGGCTCCTCCCCTTGATTCCGCATCGTACTTATAATTCGATTCCAAGACCAAGGATCGGGAGCTTACGGGAGAGTATAAAATTCGTATGACTGGCCTGTCTGTCAGGGAGTGTTGGAATGTGGAGTCAGAATAAGTGAAGGTCATGTCAGGGATCCCCTACATTCTTGCCGCCGGCTAGCCAAAGTCTATTCACGGAAAACAAGGAACAATTCATGCGTAACAGAACAGTGAATCGGGGCGCGGGTGATAATCGTCTTATCACGTTCGTGGGACGCATCAACGGGTCTTCGCCCAACGAACCTTTCCCTTTTTAAGAGCTTTTACGCAGGGGGAACAGGATCATCGAACATGTGGTGCTCGACAGGTATGGCGGGACAGCAAGATTGTTAAGCATCAGATAATCGCATAACGGCACGCACTCGTATGGCTACTGGCGCAACCATTTTTAAAGCTGAGCTGCAGATCGCGGACCTGGATCGAAACTATTACCAGGATCACGCGCTCACTCTCGCGCGTCATCCATCTGAAACGGATGAACGCATGATGGTACGGTTACTAGCCTTTGCGCTGCACGCCCATGAAGAGTTATCGTTTGGCAATGGCTTAAGTACATGTGAAGAACCCGATCTCTGGCAAAGAGATCTGACTGGAGCTGTCCAGTTCTGGATAGACGTAGGCCTCCCGGACGAGAGACTGGTCCGCAAAGCCTGTGGCCGTGCCGGTCAGACGTTCATTTATACGTATGGCGGCCGAGTTGCCGAGATATGGTGGAACCAGTGCTGCCGCAAGCTCGAACAGATCAGAAATCTGGCCGTGATCAATCTGCCGCCTGAAGCCAGCCGAGCCATCGCAAAACAGGCACGCCGCAATATGCATTTGAATTGCACCATACAAGATGGGCAGATTTGGGTGGCCGATGAAAATGAGTCGGTATTCATGGAACTGGTAACGCTAAAGAGCATGCCGCTCGTTTGAGACAGCAGGTCAATATACTTTAGAGACTTGTATGTAATTGCGGTCATTCTTTAGGTTTATCGGGACCACCTAAAAATAGGGCCCTTAATCCTGGAAAGCGCTCGGGCTCCTCCTGAACCGATCTTGGAGCCAATCTCTCGAGCTCAGCCTCCAGTTCAACGACGCGCCGCTCCAACACCACTTTGTCACCTTCCAGGCGCGAAACCTGATTACGAAGGCGCGAGCGTACCCAACGGCTTTTTATCATGCTCGGCGACGACATCAGTCCAGCAATGAGCACTCCCAGGCCCATGGCGAGCAATAGTACCAGGGCCAGAGAACCCTCGAAACTCCACAAGGCAAGAGATACCGTCACCGGTACATTGTTCTGCAGCGCAAAACCCACAACACCTATGGCCAGAGCGATACCAGATATTAAAAACAAATGCATGATTTTGCCCCGCTATTTGATTATCACATTGGTAAGGTGTTAAGCAGCCACCCGTTGTTTTCGCTTATAGATGGCAGGATATTCCGTGAAGTGAAAATTGCAAGAAGAAAATGATGACTTTCTTCAGGGAGTATCGCCCCTTGAGCGAGGGGCCACCCTATATAGAGCGCGGAATTGCAGGCAGAGCGGCCCGTTGGGTTCCTTCGAGAGGAAAATTTCCGGATATAGCTTGCGTGGATACACGCCCGCTTTGCGAGAGTGGATGTAGGCACAAAGTCCGCTACGCTTCACCAAGGCTTTATAATGCGAATTATCCGCAAGTGCCGACAGTCAGGTTACGTCAAAACCGACGGCCTTTTTCCCCCCGCCTCGCAGATTGAAATGTCGAGTTCTCCGGTGAAGCAGCTCGCATGGGCTAGCTCCATCTTTTTCTACTCAGGGGTTCTCTCTTCGTTCCTGTCAGTTTGCAAGGTATTCTTTTTATTATCTTCCAGTATGTGGAAAAAGATTTCATCCTGCCTGATCATGCCCAATTCGCTGCGTGCACGTTCTTCAATGGCGTCGAAACCCTGTTTGAGATCGCGCACTTCTGCATCCAGCGTGGCATTCCGGATTCGCAATTTCTGGTTGATTTCATGCTGCGTTAATACCTGCTGGTCGAATTCCCATACTTTAAGCCAGCTGCCTTTGCCCAGCCATAGCGGATATTGCAGCAGGACAATCAGGGCGGCGAGTAGGAGGCCCAGCACCTTCACTTCAAAAAACTCCTGAGCAAATCCCCGGATTTACGAGCAAGGATAGAAAGCCGCCGCTTCCCTGTGTGCGCGGCGCCATGTCTTTTAAATGGCATGCTATAAGCCACAATTTTTTCATCTATTCGGCCAACCATGATTACCAGGATGAACCCTCAAGCGAACGGGCGCCATACAGGAGCTCTTATCGCAGCTGGTAATATGCGCCACGTCCGGGATAGCTTGCGGCGTCACCAAGATCCTCTTCGATGCGCAGCAATTGGTTATATTTCGCGAGGCGATCGGAGCGGGAGAGCGAGCCGGTCTTGATTTGCAGGGCATTGGTGGCTACGGCGATATCCGCGATGGTGGTATCTTCCGTCTCACCGGAACGGTGCGAAATCACGGAAGTATAGCCTGCGCGCTTTGCGGTTTCTATGGCCGAAAAAGTTTCGGTAAGCGTGCCGATCTGGTTGATTTTGATAAGTATGGAATTGGCTATGCCTTGCGCTATGCCTTCTTTTAGTATGCTGCTATTAGTCACGAAGATATCATCCCCGACCAGTTGCACAGACTTCCCAAGCCTGTGGGTAAGCAGCTTCCAGCCGTCCCAGTCGTGTTCGCTCATGCCATCCTCAATGCTGATAATCGGATATTTATCTACCCAGGTGGCTAGATAATCAACAAATTGCGCGGAAGTCAAGCTTAAACCATCCGATGCCAAATGGTACTTGCCATCGCTGAAAAACTCTGAACTGGCGCAATCCAGCCCGATAGCAACATCCGGACCCGGTAAATAACCCGCTTGCTCAATGGCCTGCACGATCAGTTCCAGGGCGGCTTCATTATTAGCGAGACTGGGTGCGAACCCACCCTCATCGCCGACCGCGGTATGCATCCCCTTACTGTCCAGCAGATCTCTCAACACATGGAATATTTCGGCGCCGCAGCGCAAGGCCTCACGAAAGCTCTGCGCACCCAACGGAATGATTACGAATTCCTGCATATCAACCTTGTTATTGGCATGCGCGCCACCATTGATGACATTCATCATGGGCACGGGCATGGACATTGGCCCCGCACCGCCCAGATAACGATATAGCGGCAATCCGGATTCCTCCGCCGCTGCTTTGGCCACCGCCAGCGATACGGCCAGAATTGCGTTGGCGCCCAGCCTGGACTTGTTGGCGGTGCCATCGAGATCGATCAGCGTCCGATCGATAAAGCCTTGCTCCATCGCGTCCAGCCCCATGATCGCTTCGGCGATCTCGGTATTGACGTTCTCTACCGCTTTCAATACGCCTTTGCCGGAATAGCGTTGCGTATCCCCATCGCGCAATTCAACCGCCTCCCTGGTGCCGATGGATGCGCCGGATGGCACTGCCGCCCGTCCCAGGACGCCGGATTCGAGCAATACATCGGCTTCTACGGTAGGATTGCCGCGAGAATCAAGAATTTCGCGGGCGACAACATCTACAATTGCACTCATACTATTTTTTCCCTGAGTCGTTTATTTATAAATTTTATTGAACTGTTTTTTGGAAATTTGCAAAATGCTGTGGATAAGAGAATGCCGTAACAGATTGCCGGGCTAATGGGTAACGTGCTTTACTCGCTCACTTTAATGACTAGGAATCTCCCGTCGCGCCAATGAAATAACTATTGACTTCCAAATCCCTAAAATCCATCCTCACCCAGTCATTTTTTACTTCGATTCTTCAGTCCGACAGTTTGCTAGGCAATATTTTTCAGTCTGCTGGAAGCAGAGGCCGTGCGATTGCCCGCGAAATCGATCGCTGCCTTGATAAACGCCGTGAACAACGGATGTCCCGCTTTGGGAGTGGAAGTAAACTCGGGATGAAACTGGCAGGCAACAAACCAGGGGTGCTCGGTTTGAGGCAACTCGACCATCTCGCACAAGGCTTCTCCCGCAGACAGGCCGCTCACGCATAGTCCCGCCTGTTCCAATCGGGGAACATGCACATTGTTGACTTCATAGCGATGGCGATGCCGCTCGGTTATTTTGTCGGCTCCATAAATTTTCCGGGCAAGCGACCCCTCCTTCAGCAAGCATTCCTGTCCGCCGAGGCGCATGCTGCCGCCGAGATCCGAATCAGCATTACGTACCTCCAATCGACCCTCAGGGGTATGCCATTCGGTAGTCAAGGCAATGACAGGAAAAGATGTATCTGGGTTAAACTCGGTACTGTGCGCGCCATCCATGCCAGCTTTATCACGGGCATATTCGATTACCGCCAGTTGCAACCCCAGGCAGATACCAAGATAAGGAATGCAGTTTTCACGTGCATAGCGAATCGCCATGATCTTGCCTTCCACCCCGCGTTTGCCAAATCCGCCGGGAACAAGAATAGCATCCATGTCCGCAAGGCAGTCTATGCCTAGTCTCTCTATATTTTCCGAGTCCATGTAATGGATACTGATTCTGCTGCGGGTATGAATTCCAGCATGAATCAAAGCTTCCGACAGGGATTTATACGACTCTGTCAAATCAACATATTTTCCAACCAGCGCAATTTCTATCGTACGCTCAGGATGCTCCAGCGCATATACCAAATTTTTCCACGTGTTCAGATTCGCCGGTTTAGCAAGGATATTCAGCTTGTGGCAAATAATCTCATCCAGCATCTGCTCATGCAGCAACGCCGGAATCTTGTAAATACTGTCTACATCCACTGCCAGAATTACCGCTTCTTCCCTTACATTGGTGAATAATGCAATTTTCCGCCGCTCATCCGCCGGTAATTCACGGTCAGCGCGGCACAGCACCACATCAGGCTGGATGCCGATCTCGCGCAGCTCTTTTACCGAATGCTGTGTGGGCTTGGTTTTCAGTTCCCCGGCTGACGCGATATAGGGCAACAATGTAAGGTGGATGAAGCAGGTATCTTCCCGGGGAAGCTGTACCGCCATCTGACGGATAGCCTCCAGGAAAGGCAGCGATTCGATATCGCCGACCGTTCCCCCGATCTCTACGATAGCCACCTGCGCTTCCCCTGCACCAGCCTTGATATGTAATTTGATCTCGTCGGTGATGTGCGGAATAACTTGCACCGTGCCACCCAGATAGTCGCCTCGCCGCTCCTTCTTGATTACGCTCTCATAAATCTGGCCGGTGGTGAAATTATTGCGCCTGCTCATCCTGGCGCTGATAAAACGCTCGTAGTGCCCCAGGTCAAGGTCGGTTTCCGCTCCGTCCTCCGTGACAAATACCTCGCCGTGCTGAAATGGACTCATTGTGCCGGGATCCACGTTGATATAGGGATCCAGCTTGAGCAGGGTTACCTTGATACCGCGAGTTTCGAGGATTGCTGCAAGGGAGGCACCCGCGATACCTTTCCCCAGAGAAGAGACTACGCCGCCCGTTACAAATACATACTTTGTCATGGCTGCTAATGATACCCGAAAAGGCCTGCCCCAACAAATAACCCGGAGCAGCAAAACGGTTTTGCTCCCAAAAGAGGTCCATCACTGGCGCTGATTCGTTATTTTCCTTTATACGTGCCCTTTATTACAGGGTATATATTAAAAAGCATAAGATCCGCGGAGCCCATGCGTGGAAGTGTTGCCATCGCCAAAGAACGCGCGACCCGAACCAAAGCCCAACCGGCGTTCCATAACTCAATTGATTATGGAACGCAGCCCGAATAAAATACCGGGCAAAGCCACAACAGCAGCACCAGACTCTGCTATCACAGCGGGAGTTGTCAAGCATAGCTCGGGATATCCGAAGTTTCACAAGCAGAATTGGACCTCCACAATGCGGCATACCATTATTGCTCTTATCTCAGTTATATTTATCGCCCTTCCCTATTCGGCCTACGCCGACCTTACCGGCCAGGTAATTCATGTTGCTGACGGTAATAACCTCACTGTAATAATAAACAATGAGTGGATAAGGGTGCGGCTGGCCGGCATTGACGCGCCCGAAAAAAACCAACGTTTCGGCACGCGTTCAAGACAATCTCTTTCCGAGCTCTGTTTCTGGAAACAGGTGACAGTAGTTCCGAAAGGGAAAGATCAATATGGACGCATGTTTGCGAAGGTCCGCTGTGGCGAGATCGATGCGGGTGAGGAACAAGTGAAACGCGGCATGGCCTGGGTATACGACCGTTATGTGAAAGATCCCAGTCTCGATCCCATAGAGGATGAAGCCAGGACCGCCGAGCGTGGATTATGGGCCGATCCTTATTCGACCCCGCCATGGGAATGGCGCGAGATGTGGGATTAGCCTATTGTACGAATAACCCTGCGCACCAGCGTCCGACACCTGATGTATGACCCGATGGTAATCGGAATCAAATAGATTTTGATGATGTAACTTGCATTCGCGGAGCTATAAACTCAAATGGGTGATGGACAGTATGAAAAAGATTTCCCGCAACGATCCGTGCCCATGCAATAGCGGCAGAAAATACAAACACTGCTGCCAGAAACTTGATGAAGCCAAGGTGGCTGCGATCCCGAATAAGCGCCCCCAGGGCTTATCTCATCCATCTATTCCAGATTACCTCCAGCTCGCAATCGAATACCACAAGAGTGGGCATTTGGTTCAGGCGGGCGCCATCTATCGACAAATACTTCAGGTAGCGCCCAACCACCCCGGCGCGCTGCATTTCCTCGGACTCATTGCCAAGCAAACGGGAAAGATAGAAATCGCCATCGATCTCATCAGCCGGGCGCTCGCATTCAAACCGGATTATGCCGAGGCTCACGGCAATCTCGGCAACGCGCTCGCGCAGCAAGGCAGGCTGGAGGAGGCAGTCGCCAGTTTTCACAGAGCGCTGGCGCTCAAGCCGGATCTTCCCGAAGTGTACGGCAATCTCGGCAATGTATTGAAAGACCAAGGCAAGCTGGATGAGGCAATTATCAGCTATCGCAAGGCGCTCGCGCTGAAGCCGGATTTTGCCGAGATTTGCAGCAACCTGGGCAATGCACTGAACGACTTGGGCAGCCCAGGCGAGGCAACACTCTGTTATCAAAATGCGCTCAGGATCAAGCCGGATTTTGTCGAGGCGTATAACAATCTTGGAAATGTGCTGATTGATCAAGGCAGACTGGAAGAAGCAGTCGCCAGTTTTCGCAATGCCCTTCGGCACAAGCCGGATTTTTCCCAGGCTCACAGCAATCTGGGCAATGCGCTGAGGGAGCTGGGCAGGCTGGACGAGGCCGTTGCAAGCTATCGCCAGGCGCTCGCTTGCCAGCCGGATTATGCCGAGGCGCACGGCAACCTCGGGAATGCGCTGGTGGAACAAGGCAAGCTGGACGAGGCGATAGCCAGTTACCTGCATGCATTGCAAATTAGGGAAAGCTTCGAAATAAAAAGTGGATTCGCGCAATGCATAAAAAACATCTATTTTACACATGAAATTATCGGCATCCGTCCTCTCCTTGCCAGAGCGCTATCCGAACCATGGGCACGACCAGCGGAGCTCACGAACCCAGCCATATCACTCATCAAGCTGAATCCAGGGGTCAAGGAATGTGTTGACCGTGCAATCAATGCCTGGCCAGCCGGATTGTCGCAGCAAGAGCTCTTTGGCCCGGTAGGTCTTGCTGCGGTCTGCGATGATTCGCTGTTCCGCTGCTTGCTGGAAAACACAATGGTTTGCGACGTTGAGCTTGAGCGCTTTCTGACTATAGCGAGACGCAACCTGCTCGATATCGCTATCGTCGCAGAAAATACCGCCACCGGAGAGGATGTTTCTTCGAATGCTTTTTCCGCGATTTCTTCCGGTATATGGGAAGAAAAAATCCTGATTTTTTATTGCGCGCTAGCACGGCAGTGTTTTATTAACGAATATGTTTTTTTCCATTCCGCTGAAGAGCTCGATCAGGCGAAATTGTTGCAGAATCGCCTTGTCTCGGCCCTCGCAGCCGGATTTCCGGCTCCTCCTTTATGGCTTATCGCAGTAGCAGCCTATTTCCCACTGGTGTCTCTGCCGTCTGTTGAATCCCTGCTGAAACTATCCGGGTCCTATGCTGATAAGCCCGCTATTGCTGCATTGTTGATGCAGCAAGTAGAGGAACCCTTGCAAGAACGGAGATACCGTGCTGATATCCCGCGGTTGACACCCATTGCGGACGATGTGTCCAGGTTGGTGCAAAAGCAATATGAAGAAAATCCGTATCCCCGATGGGTGAAACTCCCTCCGAGCGGCAAGCACGTATCCATCGACGTTTATCTGCGCAGCCAGTTCCCGCTCGCCACATTCGACTTGATGGATTCAATCGACAAAAGGGTTGGCGGAATCGATATTCTGATAGCCGGATGTGGAACCGGCCAGCATTCAATTACGACAGCCCGGCGCTACCGGGATGCAAGGGTCCTCGCCATCGATCTGAGCTTGGCAAGCCTCTGCTACGCCAAAAGAAAAACCCATGAACTCGAACTGGAAAATATCGATTATGCGGAAGCAGACATTATGGGGCTGGGATCGCCTATCCTGCTTGGCCGAACGTTTGATATCATCGAGTCGGTAGGCGTACTGCATCATCTTTCGGATCCACTGGCGGGGTGGCGGGTTCTGCTTTCCTTGTTACGGCCCGGTGGATTCATGCGCCTGGGTTTCTATAGTAAGAATGCGCGGCGGAGTGAATCCATGGCGCATAGTTTCATCGCCAAACTTGGATATAAGTCGATCCCGGAAGATATTCGCCGTTGCCGCCAGGACTTGATGTCTATGGAAAACGCGGACTGTTTCGGGAAAATCCTGACAGCTAGAGATTTTTATGGAATGAGTGAGTGCCGTGACTTGCTCTTTCATGTTCAGGAGCATCGTTACACACTGCCCCAGATAAAAGAAAATCTTCAGCAGTTGGGTTTGGCGTTCATCGGATTCTCCCTTGACGCCAGCATCGTAAAACAATATCGGCAATGTTTTCCTGTAGATCAATCGAGCACCGACCTCGACAATTGGACTATATTTGAAAGCGGAAATCCCGACACATTTACCGGCATGTATCAATTTTGGGTCCAGAAGCCTGTTAAGAAGGCAGACGCTTACTGACAGGCACACTCCTGATTGACTGCAATACACCAAAAAAAATCTGTGCCGCCACTGTTAACCTGATTTTCCATGGATCCAGCCCAATCAGCTCCTTTACCTGAGGAAGGGTAGTTTCGATTCCGGCCAGCCAAGGCTCCGGAACACCATGAAACCGGGCGTAACAAATGTCATTGCAGGCGTAGACAAACCCACATCGCAGCGTCAACATTGCGCCCATTCGGCTTCACCCGTGACCCTTCTGCTACAAATCAGGGAGTTCAACGAATGCCAGAAAATGCAACAGAATTTTTGCTTGGAAGAAGCAAAATTTTTCTTGACATTCTGGAGTAATCCACATTCGGTCACAAAAATTCCACAATAGCAGCAGGTAAACCGCGTGGACACGAGGTTCTAACATAACTATCTGATAAAACAATATTATTTATGAAGTTCAAAAAACAGTCAAATAAGAAAATATTGTTATATGAAGACGCCTTACCCACAGTGCCCATAGGTTATCAACAAACTTATCCACAGCATTTGTGGAAAAAAATATGCGCCGGCCTGACAGAAAAATACTGCTCTCTTCACCCAGCTGTAACACACGGATCCCATCCGTTTACATGTATTGCAGCGCTGATATAACCAGCTTCCGGTTCACAATGATAATGAATTCATGGAGGCAATTGAATTGCCTCCATACATAAAGGCTGTCGTGGCTGCCGTTTCCGGTCACAACGGAGATTATTACGCCACGCTACCAAAACTACTGTGAATATAATTTACAAGCTTCACCCCAGATGCTGCTGAAACACTGCGGCGACTTCAGGGACTTATTCAGAAGCTCCCTAATTTTCTCCGTCTTTACCCTCAACCAGAGAAACGAGGTGTTATGCAGGGTTAAAGGGATTAAAGGCGCAGAACCAAAGCTAATTATTACAGACTAAGTTATTGATACATCTGTATAAAGACCACTTTATAGAAAGTGTCATCATTTATCCTTCACGTGACTATTGACGAGTCCTTCTGAATTCAGGGGTTTCGGCAAGCGCATCCGCGAAATGGATGCTCGACATGAAGGAATTCAGAAATATCGGCTGAATCACGAAAAGAACGGATCGTTAGGTTCGGTATCGAACAGTATTTTTTTACAGATGGATTATCTTCTGCAAACGTTGTGCGCGGAGCTCGATACGTATGGAGACGGATTCTTTTGTTGGTATTTTTTTGACTTAGAAGGAGAAGAAAGTGAAAAAACATGATTATGATGACGCATTCAGCTCCTTTTCTGCTCTACTGGACAAGGGAGCGGAAGTCTTTACGAAAAAAAAATTCAAACATTCTCAATCCAAGGCTCAGGAACACTGGGAGGATACGGAACAAGGCAGATGTGGGAAAAAATCATTTACCATCAGATCTAAATCTTGCAGGAATGAGTTTGACTTGAGCTAGCCGAAGGCAATTGGTGCGTCGCTGCCACCACCAGCCGGGATATGCAGGAATAGCCTGCGATGGTAAAAACATTTCCGGCATGCTGCATATACCGTAAATCAAATTCCACAGTAATAATACTGAATACAGCGCCAATGATTCGAAGCTTACGTTACGCGGATGTTCTTGAACTGCCAGGGATCATTCCTATCTGCCTCTTCGCTAAACAGCCACTCTCTGTCTTGTAGGGGCGTCCAGTTGCTATATATTCCGACTACCTCACCCAGGTAAGGTTGGGCGATTTCCAGAATAACCTCATGGTCGATGTCGTCGGGTTCCACCACGCTGGCATAAGGATTACGAAGCGCCCACGCCATACCGGCGAGGACCCCGGCCGCAACCTGTAAACTGGTTGCATTATTATAAGGCGCCAGCTTCCGTGACTCCTGAATCGATAAACGTGATCCGTACCAATAAGCTTGCCGGGCATGCCCCAGTAGCAGCACGCCCAGCTCATCCGTGCCCGCCACGATCTCATCCCGAACAAGCCGCCCGACGGATTGTAAACGCCAGTTCCTTCCCGCCAGTTCGTGGACGGAAAGCACCGCGTCATCACAAGGATGATAGGCGTAATGCACAGTTGGACGGTAGATGACTTTTTCGTTTTCCCTGACGGTTAGATGATCGGCAAGGGAAATGGATTCGCCATGTGTAATAAGAAAACCATGATAAGGACCACCGAGAGGGGTCCAGCTACGCACACGGGTAGCGGCGCCGGGCTGGTTAAGGTAAATGGCCGCATCACAGCCAAATCCATGATGCGCGCCATCCCGCGGTAAATATAGCTCGTGACTGCCCCACCCCAGCTCTGCGGGCTGCAGGCTCTCGCCGACGAATCCGGCAACTGACCACGTGTTGACGAATTCGTCGCGCTGCTTGCGCGGGGCCGCAACCTGGGTATCACGCTCGGCAATATGGATGGCCTTTATTTCCAGGCACCGGGCCAGTGAGGCCCAATCCCGGCGACTTTCCGGCCTTTTGACCGACACGCCGGTATCGCCTGCGATATTTAACAATGCCTGTTTGACGAAGCTTGAAACAAGACCGGGGTTCGCACCGTGAGCTAGGAGGGCGGTAGGACCTTCGCGCTTCTCGCGCCCAAAGGAAAGTGCTTTTTCACGCAGCGCGTAATTGGAACGTAGCGACACGGGTATTGACGCATCAGTGTAGCCTCCGGGCCACGGCTCGATGCAAGTATCCAGGTACAACACGCCCCGCCGCCAGCACAATTCTATCAATGCAATACTGGAAACATCCACCGACAGATTGAGCAGAAAATCTCCCTTGTTCAAACACGGTTCCAGTATAGAAAGATAATTCTTTTCCGTAAGAATATGATAGGTGGAAACTACGCCAAGTGCCCGCGCTATGTCCTCTCCATTCTCATCCGCGGAAATTATCCTGATCTGTTCCGGACTTATCTCAAGATGCCGGAACAACAACGGAAGCACCGCCTGCCCGATACTGCCGAAACCCACCATGACCAGGTTACCGTTGAGAGACGCATGTTTGCTATATGCTTTCATTTTTCAATCCTGAAATTCTTTCGGCTACCCTGCCTGCGAACCTCCTGCACTTTTATAGTGCGCGTTTCCCTTTCCTGGACCGGACTCCAGGGAAACAACCGGAAACCCTATCGCCAGTTGCCGATTTCTGATCAACCTGATCAAGCCAGAACTGCGAGGGCGAAAATTGGTCAAATTTGAATACAATGCTGCACAGGCGTATTTTATTTCAATACGCTTGCGGTATTGTATGCGATCCGGGTATTCGGCTATTAAGCCATAGGGGTAGCGAGATCAAATGCTGATTGGTGCGACTGAATCCGGTATTATTCTTTTTGCGATATGCAACGTCGCACATTAGTTCATATTCTTAAGGAGAAAATGAAGATGTCCAATTGTACCCTGCCACAGCACGAAAATCATGCCCATCCGCACGGTCCGGAATGCGGACATACAGGCATCATGCATGACGGTCATGTGGATTATCTGCACGATGGCCACTTGCACCATCCGCATGACAACCATATTGATGAACATGTGATCGGTATAACTTCTGTCAACCCGAAAGATTGCACCCCCGAACATCAGTGCACGGGGCATCCGCAAGAGCATATACATGGTCCCGGCTGCGGGCATGAAGTTGTGCCTCACGGTGAGCATATCGATTATCTGGTCGATAGCCATCTTCATCATCCCCATGATGGTCATTGCGATGACCATGGGCCGGTAACAAGGGTCTGAATTCCGAAAAATTCGGCAAAAAAGCGCGTTGTTTCGCTGCGAGTGCCATATTGCCAAGTGGGCGACTGAAGCAGAGGGCTTACCCTAAGCGGAAACGCCGTCATCTTGCCAAGTGGGTAACGGATTTCCCCAGCTCCATGAACTCACGCCGATATCTATTTGCAACGCCTGACCATGCGCATTTCCGTGATGTCCTATCAGGGCGGTAAGCATGACAGTTGCTTTTACTCGTTGTGAGAAATTTGTATGGCAGAATGGATCCGAAGGAAATGAGATATCGATACAGTCTAATAATTCCTCGGCCGAAGGGAAATGAAACAGGGCGCTTGAATAAAGTGCATGGGCGGTTCCATCTTTTGAGGTTTCCATTTTGGCCTTATGTTAAGTAACCTCCCGTAAAAACAAGCCTTGGGAACAGAATTATCACAGGCAACCACAGTTCACGACACCGTTGTGCTCGTGCATGGGCTATGGATGCATGGCTGGGTGATGAGATTAATGGGAATGCGGCTTAAGCGCTGCGGCTTTCACCCCGTCGTTTTTTCATATCCATCCATGCGGAGTTCGCTTTCGCAAAACGCTCTACTGCTATCACGTTTCACTGCGGCCGTCGCCGCATCGCGTATACACTTTATCGGCCACAGCCTGGGCGGCCTTCTGGTACTGCAGATGCTTGCAGAATTTTCCGAACAGCGAACCGGCCGCGTTATACTGATGGGAAGCCCTTACAACGGCAGCAATGTGGCAACGAAACTTTCGTGCAGGGGCCTGGGCCGATATATTCTCGGACGCAGCATGCTGCAGTGGTTAAACCAGAAACCGCTCAGACATCACGCTCAATACGAGCTCGGAGTAATCGCCGGACGCATGAGTATTGGCGGTGGCAGACTAATATCGCGGATGCCATTTCCCAATGATGGCGTCGTGACGGTCGACGAAACGCGGATCCCGCATATAAACGATCAGATAGTGCTCAACGTAAACCATTCCGGAATGCTTCTGTCTACGGGGCTGGCTCTTCAGGCATGTTCATTTTTACGATCCGGCCATTTTCTGCACAATCCGGAATTACTGTGAAATCAATTTGATTTTACGAATCTTGCGAATGCTGAGGATAATCATCGCTGTCGGCCTTACCGGCTGGTTTGCGGGGTGTGCCAATCTTGGCTACTATGCTCAGGCCGTGGACGGCCACATGGACATCCGGCACCGTACCCGGTTTATCAGCGAAGTCATCGCCGATCCGAGCACCAGGTCGGCATTGAAACGCGCGCTTGCTGTTGCGATTAATGCACGCGAGTTCGCCATCCGCGAGCTAAAACTTCCCGATAACCAAAGTTTCACCACCTACGCGGATTTGGGACGTCCCTACGCAGTCTGGAACGTATCAGCCACTCCCGAGCTCTCAATGGAACTCGAAAAATGGTGCTTCGTGGCAATTGGTTGCGTCAGTTATCGCGGTTTTTTCTCGGAGGCCGAGGCGGAACGTTTTGCCGAAGAGTTCCGGATAAAGGGCTATGACGTCACCGTGGGAGGCGTTCGCGCGTATTCCACGCTGGGCTGGTTCAGCGAACCCGTCCTCAATACTTTCCTGGGCTATTCCGAAATAGAACTTGCTCGCCTGATATTCCATGAGCTTGCACATCAGGTATTATATGTACGAAATGACAGCACCTTTAACGAGTCCTTTGCAACGGCAGTTGAACTGGAAGGCGCGAGCAGCTGGCTGGAGGGTAACGGGACGACAGAACAACGCGCGGCATTCGATGCAAAACAAAAAAGGAGTGCCATAGCCAACGAAATTATGCTGGAGTATCGCAAACAACTGGAGACGTTGTTTGCCTCCGACGAAAGCAACGCGGGAAAACGTAAATCCAAGACGCGCATTTTTGCCGAGCTTCGCGGCAAACTATTGGCATTGGAACCCATCCGGGCCGGATCAAGTCTCCAGGAGCATGATAAACGGCTGGCAAGATACCTTAACAATGCATATCTTGCCTCGATTTCCACGTATACAAACCTAGTGCCCGGCTTTCAGGCGCTTCTCGCGCAACAGAATGGGGATATCGGCCGGTTTTATCAGGCCGTGAAGGAAATAAGCCAGTTGCCGGAGACAGAGCGAACTTCTTTGCTGCAAATAACGGGTGGAAATAGCCGTAACACCGCTACTACCGCCCCATAATGAAGTCTATGGATGCTTCAGGAATTTTCCCTTAGCCTCTCACAAGCAATCCGGACCACGGGTATATTCAGGCACTATTCAATGCAGGATGAAGTAATTCTATCTCATATATATGGCGGCCCTGTTGTGGTGGCGAATAGGCACCGTAGCTTGAAAGAGCGGAGGGTTCCAGATAACCCGTAATTTGCTCAAGATCCGATAACCGTAGACCCTGGCGAACAAGATAAGCAATATAACTATGCCGAATTACATCGGCAGTAATTTCCTGGGGCTCAGGCAAGCCCGAATCCACCGCTGCACAGACCAAAGCGGCGGAAAGATCTATCCGCAATCCCGGATCATCCGGGTTCCAGGCTGGACGACCGTCTGTTCGTTCAAGCAAGGATTTGAGCGAACGGCTGATGGGAATAGTTCTTGGTGCTTTACCTCTAACGGTAATAGTTGCAGTCTCCAGATCAATCTGGTCCGGTTGTAAAGAGGCTGCTTCCTCAACACTCAGACCGCTAAGTAATAAACTGATCAGTTGCTTTCCTTTCAGGTTTGAAGCGTTAAGCAAAATCCTCAGATGGTGACTGGAAAGCTCCCTGTAAGAAAGGCTCACCAAGGCAGGGTTTGTTTTCAAGTCTGCTGGGCCAAGCTTGGTTTGGGAATAATTGACCAGCTCCGCGCCAGTGGAGGGGTAGTTGTGTATGCCAAAAACCGCAACGGGAGGTTGCTGCTCTTCCTTTTTCTGAGTTAAATACTCGAAAAGCCACACACTGAAAAGACTCAGCAATAAAGAACCTATGAGCGCCAGCATTGCATCGTAGCTATAATCCGGCCTTACCGGATCCCTTGACTCGTATGCCCGGCTAATGACTGTTACCTGCGGATATCTTTCCCTGTGGCCGGTTTTAAGCTGCACCAATCGTTCCTGCGTTTCACGGTAGAGTTTTTCCAAGCTCTCCAGATCGGATTTCAAGGCATCGTGCTTTGCGAATTTCGTAGTAAATGCCGACGCCAGATGTTTATGCTCATTCAGTTGACTACGAATTTCTCTTATAGTTTGTTGCGCAGCGGCATAAGTTACTTCCGCATCAGTCAATACAATATTTTTTCCCTCCTGGCGTTTCCCTTTGATTACTGTTTGCAGTTCTTTGATTTGCTCCGGGATAAACTTGAATTCGGGATGCAGGTTTATATATTCCCGCGTAAATTTCTTGTCCAGATCCGCCAACTTCTCGCGTAAATCCTGCAAACGCAACTCGAGCTCGAGCAAACTGCCTTTCTCATCATCGGGAACAACGGCTTTCCCTCGGGCAATAGCGGATTTTATGGCATCTACATTCGCTCTTGCCTTGACTTCATCTTCTGCGGCTTTATTTAAAGACTCGGTCAAGCCTTTGAGACGAGCCAACGCTTCATTTTCCTCTCGTCCGATAGACGAAATATCGTTATTTTTTCTGAATGCCTCCAGTTCTGCCCGGGCGGCGTCAATTTTGTACCCCAGGCCTTTCAATTCATCTTCAAGAATACGTGTCGTATCACTCGTCAGTTGTCTAACCTCTGCAGCCCGCGCGTCAAGATAAACGTCTATCCAGGTATTGATGAGCACCGGCAAGAACTTCGAGTCGGAATCTTCCGCTTGTATTTCAACCAGGTTGGTTTCGGCGACTGGTTCAACATGCAGCAAATTCTGTATATCGGATGTAGTCAGATGAAACAGGGATTTGTCGATAGTTTTGAGTCGCGCCAGCGTCTCCGCAATAAGTTCGTGCCCCAGCAGAAACTGCCTTTGAATTGCGACATGCTGAATATCCGGCTCACCACTTTCTCGATCTATGGCGGTCATTGCCGAAGTCAGCAACGTTGCGCTGCTGCGGTAAATAGCTGGGCGACTGTAATTATAAGCCAGGCTGATTGTGGCGCTGATTAAGAAAACAACGCCAAAAATGCTGGATCTGCGCGATCGATACCAGGGCTTTTCATTCCCATTCGTGCCGGCAGCTGCAAAAAAGTTACCAGGAAAACGGGTATCGGCTCTATTTTTCATAGCCACATTAAACCTGAGTGCGTGATGCCATGCGAGATCAATTCGAAAACTTTAATTAGTTAACGAATAATCAGCTAATTCTATTCGAGATGCGCAACTTGACATGGTTTTTTGTTTTTTATGAGATAGCAGACATTAATCTCGCGGTAAAAATGAAAAAAACTGATTATCTTGTTTACGGATACCTTATTTTTTCTTGCGGCTCTCCCCTATGAATCCCATAACGCCGGAGCCTGCCTAAGGAAGCTTTGCCGTGCAAATCCCGCTGGCTGCCGGTTATCCAGCTGCAGCAATGCAAGCCCCTGCACTCGTTCGTAACCTCTACCACCGATGACGCAGTAATTGCCAACAGGTGGACGGCGTTTATTTCAAGATAGCACAATCTTCATGATAGCTCCCTTTAATCAAACAAACGTATGGATGAGGTAATGCCACGCAATAAGAGATACTTCTGTGCGGTTGCGCACAAACAATAGTTGTTTATCCCGCGACAATAACAAGAAGTAAAAACAGATTAATTTTTCATATTCCTGTAATGATTTCATTTTAAAGTAAGCTTTGTAGAAAACGCTGTAAATAAACTAATTTAATAAACTAATTTGAATAATGCCGATTCAGGTATCCCCGAATAGTTTTTTGTGGAACTCTACTAGCTCAGCCGGCAGAGTTGGAACCGCCGCAGTTTTATTGCTTGTGTTTTATCCCTTCATGAGGAGTCGAGAAAATGCACAAACACAATGATCGCGACCTGTTCGGCGTCACCCTTGCCTTATTCGATTACAGATCGGGGGCCTTCCGGCAAAAAATGCTTAACCACTTCCAGTCGAACGGCCAAAATCTTTGGAGCAATGTCGAGGTAGTGCGTGGGAAGAGAAAATACGGCGCCGTCACGCTTTCAAAGGAAGTCGCTTGACCGACAAGCTTCAGTTAGCAGCTATGCTTCCTTCAGCATAGGCTTATACCGGTTTTCGATTAATCCTGAAAGCTGGGCACATGCCCGATGCGGTACGCTTCCAGTAGCCATTATTATCCTCACTGTACCCAATGCAGTTCTGTCAATAAGATTGTGAACTATCGCGTCTTCTCCCTCACTACTTTGCCGCCCGCTAAAATCGGGGATGCGCCTGCCTTGGCTTGTAGTAACGAGGGTGGGACGCAACAATCGAAGTTCATCAATTCCTTTTTACCCTAACCGGACGAAAACCTGCCGCACCTCCCATCATGGAATTGTCGACGTCGAGTCGCCGGCTCTGGAAAGGTTTTCAACGATCAACTATCGTCTCACAAAAGGCGTTGTCAGCGCGAAATCCCTGTCGCTGGGGATAAATACATTACAGCTGTGCTCCATGCCTTCATGGTTTACCTCGAGACTGGCGACAATAGATTTGTCGGTCTCCCTTGCAATAGCGATATGCAGGGTTCCTGCATTCAACTCATAGCCGACAGGCAATATTTTTCCGATACCGGCGCCTTTGAATTTCGAGGCAGCACCTCTTGTCAGGAAGGAATGCTGTACCTGGGGATGGGAAGAATCCACCTTGGTCCAATTAACATTCAGCAAAATTCCGTCATGCTGTGGCACGTTCGGCGTCGCCCAGCACGTGAGGCCTTCGTATTTCCTCATACATGCAGACCAGGCATCCGTCACCGATTGGGGGGCAGTCTTCTGCATCAGGAATTCGGCTGAGCGGGATGAGTCCGCCAACGAATTTTTTGAGCAATATGCACTCTTCCATTGATTGAATCGATTTTCGTCAAGTGAACTGTTGGATGAGTATATCCCGCTTCCGCCCGGGCTGAAGAGCCCGTAAGAAACGCCAAACGAGCTATCGGCGCCCGATTTCTGTATGCGGCTTATTGCTTGCCGGGCCTGCTGAAAATTTGACGAGCATAATTTAGCGTACATCGCCTGATCTCTGGACTGAGCGTTGCTCCTGGAGTATCCACTGTAAAATCCATCCGATAGAATCGTCCGGCAGGGGTTCTCGATAAATGCGCCAGCTGACGCAATATGCAGAATGGGCAGCATGCATACAACTACAACAGTCCGGTACCTCATCATATCCTCCCGCAATAAGCTATAAAGAAGTTATAAAGTATGAATTCGGCCTCATGATAATTAAAAACGATCTTTCTTTCCGTATTACGCAAAACCTCAGTTCGCACCCGATTATTTGCGGAAGGGCTGAATTTGATCAACTCGGCATATTCGCGCACCCCCTGCAGAAATTATCATTTTACTTTTAAAGCCGATGCTAAAGTTTTCTCCTTCCACAGCCGTTAGATGATGAGTCGACATGCCCGCCTCATCATTTTGCTCTACGCTGCCTTCTCAATATTGTGGCTGGTAATTGCCAGCTACGTGATTTCACTTACACTCGACGATCCGATTCTGAGGAGTCGTGCTTATATAGCGAAGGAACTGATCCTCGTCGCAATCGGCAGTGGTCTGCTGTACCTACTGCTCAAACTGGGACGTGATCCGGCTATCCCCGCAGTTACGCGAGACCCTGCCTCCGGCCGCTTCCGTCTGAATCGATTAGTACTGATGTTCGTCTCATTGGCAATGATCGCCCCCCTGGTAAGTATCAGCATCGTTAAAGGATATGGGCCAGAATTAGAGCGGAAAGCTTACGCCGATCTGCAAACGGTTGCCAACCTTAAAGCAGATCAAATTGAGCTTTGGCTGTCTGAGCGGCGCGGCGATGCGGAAGCGTTAACAGCAAGCCAGACATTCATCGAAAGTGTAGCCAATCTAAGCAATGAAGGTGATAAGGGGCTGCTTCAACCCGTCCGCAACCGGCTAGACGCGGTTCGTCGAGCCTATCGCTACGAATCGGTGCTGTTACTCAATAATGATGGCCAGATCCTGCTGGTGCTGGGTGAACAGCTTAATCTGTCAGCCGTTACCAAGGCATTGGTGCCGGCCGCCTTGCAGACAAGCCAGATACAAAGCACCGATCTGTTCCTGGACGAGGATGGAGAAGCCCGGCTTGATATCGTGGCACCCCTGATTATTGGGAATTTAAACGAAAAAACCGTTGCAGTGGTAATTTTTCGCGCAAACCTTGAGCGGTTCCTGCTTCCCCTTGCGGAAAGATGGCCGAGTAGCAGCCCAAGTGCCGAGGCCCTGCTGGTACGCCAGGAAGGTGACAATATTACTTACCTGAATAAACTACGCCATCAAAAAACTTTCGAGGTGAAGGGTGCCGACATGAATGACACCGCCGCCAGCGCCCAGTCGCTGAGCACTCGCAAAGATCTTCCTGGCGCCATCGCGGCACGTGAGGGACAGCGAGGAACCATGCACGGAATTGATTATCGCGGCGAACCAGTGCTCGCTGCATACCGGCCTATAGCGGGTAGCGGCTGGCAACTACTGGCAAAAATTGACCGGAGCGAAGTCCTGGCACAGCTTTGGCTGCTGGTGTTCTGGGTAAGCGTTGTCATCCTGCTCGCTATTGCCGCGGTAGGCCTGGTGCTGGTACTGCTATGGCGTCAGCAACGGCGCGCGCATCAACTGGCGCTGCTTGTACATACCGCGGAGCAGGACCGGCTGCTCAAGTATTTTTATGAGTTGCCATTCATCGGCATGGCAATTACTTCCCCCGATACCAAGCGCTGGCTACGATTCAACGACCAGTTATGCGAGATCCTCGGTTATTCGCACGAAGAGCTTGCCGGCAGGAACTGGATGGAGCTGACGCATCCTGAGGATGTGGAAAAAGATATCGTTGAGTTCGAAAAAGTCATAAGGGGGGAGTCGGAGGGCTACGCGATGAATAAGCGTTACGTCCGCAAGGATGGCTCGATTGTCATCGCTAATATCAATGTCAAATGCGTGCGCACGAACGATGGCAAGGTGAATTATTTCGTCGCCATGATTCGCGACATCACCGAGCAGGAACGCAGGAAGACCGAAGCGCTTGCAGCGCAGAGCCAGTTGCAAGCCACGCTGGACGCCATACCTGATCTGCTGTTCGAGCTAGACCTGGACGGCTGTTGTCACGCTTACCATTCCGCGCGCGCTGATTTGCCCGCCGCACCTGTTGAAGATCTGCTGGGTAAAAATATTTCAGATGTTCTTCCGGCAGCGGCGGATATTATCGTTTCGGCAATGCTGGAAGCTCAAGAAAAAGGGCTGTCATCGGGCAAGCAATTGGAGCTGGAACTCCCACAGGGTAAACTGTGGTTTGAGCTTTCTGTTTCCCGCAAGCACGTCGATCCCGGGCTCGACCCGCGTTTCATTATCCTTGCGCGCGATGTTACCGAGCGCAAGGCGTCGGAACAACGCATCCTGAATCTCGCGCACTACGATTCGCTCACCGGACTTCCCAACCGTGCACTCCTCGCTGATCGCATGAGAGTCGCCATTAAACGCGCCGCACGCCAATCTCTCAGGCTTGCCGTACTGTTCGTTGATCTGGATCGCTTCAAACCAATCAATGATTCGCTCGGCCATGATATTGGCGACCGGTTGCTAAAAGGCGTCGCGGAGCGCATGCAGGCTTTGGTGCGCAGCGTTGATACGGTAAGCCGGGTGGGGGGAGACGAATTCATTGTTCTCCTGAGTGAAATCGAAATGGCGGAAGACGCGGCGCGCATTGCCGAAAAGCTTATCAGGGGATTGTCACAACCGTATACAATCGAAAATCATGAGTTGCTGATCACCGCAAGTGTCGGTATTTGCATCTATCCGGATAACGGCACGCAGCCCAATGTCCTGTTACGCAATGCGGATGCCTCGATGTACAGTGCCAAGGAGGCCGGTCGCAACCGGTATCAATTCTACTCGGACGACATGACGGCTCGGGCCATCGAACGGCTTAGCCTTGAACATGATCTGCGTGGCGCCGCCCAGCGCGGTGAAATCTTTATGGTATTCCAGCCGCAGATAGAGCTTGCGACCCGGCGCATCATCGGCGCAGAAGTGCTTATGCGATGGCGGCATCCGGTACATGGATTGATCTCTCCGGCTCGTTTCATTCCAATCGCAGAGGATAGCGGATTGATTCTCGTAATCGGCGAGTGGATTCTGAGTGAGGCTTGCCGGCAGGTGCGGCTGTGGCGTGACCGCGGCATTCTGGATTTATGCCTCTCGGTAAATGTCTCAGCCGTGCAGTTTCGCCAGGGTGACTTCATAAGGGTTGTGGAACGCGCACTGAATGAATCCGGCATACCGCCAGACAGCTTGGAACTTGAGCTGACCGAAAGCGTGGTAATGCAGGGGGTCGAATCAACGTTGCAAAAATTGCGTGAGATAGAAGCACTTGGCGTGAAGATAGCCATTGACGATTTCGGTACGGGTCATTCAAGCCTCTCATATCTGCGGCAGTTTACCATTGACCGCCTGAAGATCGACCAGTCATTCGTACGCGACTTGCCTGGCAATGTCGATGCCGAAGCCATTGCGGCCGCAATCGTGGCAATGGGACTCAGCCTTGGATTACGTATCATTGCCGAAGGCGTAGAGACCGAAGCGCAGTCGAAGTTTCTCCAGAGTGTCCTGTGCAGGGAAGGCCAAGGCTATCTTTATGCACGGCCTATGGTGGCGGACGAATTTGAAGCATGGGTTGCGACATGGGAACAGCACGCAAAGAACGATCATGTTAATGCGTAAAGCCGAAGATAAGCAAGATAGTAAGCGGCAACTTTTTCCGCAAGAGTCTTTCGGGTAAGTTCGGAGGTTCGCCAATTAGGCCGAAGCGGAAGCTTTGCCGTGACATTGGGGGAGCGGAATGCCTCAAGGGGCACCGAGGCGGTACCAAGAATACAAACTGGGATCTTTCCGCCATCTGCTTGACAAGGCAGATCATCGGTAAAGCTCCCATGCGGGCTACGCCAAGGATTTGTTCAGAAGCTTCCTAATCCTGCTTTTCTGTCGCGTCGGGTGCCTCCTTTTTGACCGGATTCTGCACAGTGTAACCTTTCTCTTTCATTTTGTAGCCACCATAAGCGCCCGCTCCACCCACTGCAAGCAACCAGCAGCCCGATAATGCCGGAACCACGAGCAAGAGTATTCCTATACGAATCAATTTCCCTGCCTTCATCACACCTCCTAAAAGATTTAACCGGAAAGCGACCCTGATCCCAATATCATATTGGCATATCGATATCACACCCGGGGCAAGCAAGAGTATATTCGTATAATGACGCATGGTAAATTAAAAGTGGCTTCGGATATTCCACCACAGGCGAACCGGAACCGCCACTCATCGCGACAAACCCAATCTGGATTTAGGAGCCGACTTGAATGACTGGTTAAACCACCCCGCAATACAAAGCGGCGTCGCGCCCCTCGTCGCTGCGCTGATTACCGCAAAACTGTTCAATAGCCTGCGTTTGTCCGGGCTGGCGGTAATCGCGGGATTCTGTACAACGGTTTACCTTGCGGCCGATTTCAACTTTGAACCGCTTACCGTCGTCAGGAAAATTATCCTGTGCGGGCTGGCTGCAGCAATCATCGCACCGCTGATTGATCTGACAGCACGCAATGGGCGCTTTACACGCTACCTGATTGCAGCGGGTTGCGGCAGCGCGACGCTATGGGTATTCTGGCCGATATTACACCAGAAAGAAATACCCGAGGTGGTAATCCATGGGGCTGGCATGGTTATGTATATGATATGGCTATCTATATTCATGGACCGCCTCTCCACGATGCCAATAAGCGCTGGTGCCGCAGGGGCGGGTTTAGGCATGGGCGTGGGCGCATCGGCACTGCTCGCTACCTCGGCATTGCTGGGGCAATTGGGAATATCTCTTGGTGCTGCCTGCGGGGCTTACCTTCTGATTCAGATACTCAGCAGAAAACCTCTTTCTTGCGGCAGAACATTCACCGTGCCGCTGACGTTTCTTTGCGGGCTGATTGGGCTCGCTGCAGTGCTGCTCGCCAAACTGCCTTGGTATTGCCTGCCTATATTGGCTGCGATTCCCATGGTCGCGCACATGCCACTGCCCCGCAATTGGCTGCCTCGTAAGAAAATTATCGCGCTGTCCCTGCTTGCGCTAGCACCAGCTTTCGCTGCCGTGTTTCTCGTATGGCGGGAAACTGGCGGAATTCCAGTATAATTGGTATAGCCATGACTCAACGGAACCCCGACTTCCTGGTATTACCCTCGTTCTTATCCACCAAAAAGGAATGTCCATGTCACGTATAGTGTTGTTTGTTTTATCCTTCCTTCTTTTTAGTACGCAATTATTCGCCGCACCGGAAAACTATACGTTCAATCCGGAGCACACCTATCCCCACTTCGCTGTCAGCCATATGGGATTCTCTACCACACACGGACGTTTCAACAAGACAAGTGGCAAATTCATGCTCGATCAGGCCGCCAAAACCGGAGCGCTTGAATTGGTGATCGAGACGGCTTCAATCGATACAGGCTTACCAAAACGCGACGACCACCTACGCTCGCCGGATTTCTTCAATACCGCGGAATTTCCCAAAGCAACTTACAAATCCACCGCAGTGAAATTCAACGGCGACAAGCCCGCATCGGTCGAAGGTAATCTCACCTTGCTGGGTGTCACAAAACCGGTAATGCTCACCATTACCGCATTCAAATGCGACGTCAATCCCATGAACAAAAGAACGATGTGTGGCGCGGATGCCACAGCTAAAATAAAACGCTCGGATTTTGGCATGACCTTTTCCCTCCCGGCTGTCGGGGACGATATCGCACTCACGATCGAAGCGGAGGCCTACAGGGATTAAGGTATGAGCACAGACCCTTCAGAACACTCCCCCCACAAAGCCTTGCCTGGTAATTCGCTGTAGGTTCTGGATAAAAGCTATTCTTTGGGCACGAGGTCGATTGTTAAGCTCAGCCTGCGTTTGCTTCAATAAAATGAACCTGCGAGACCCCAAATTGGGGAGCCTCCACCCCCCGGTGCTCCCTGCTCTGCTTCATTGCAGTGTTCCGCCCCGCGTCGGCAAAAATATTTCTTTACACATCAATACGCCTACGTCAATATTTTATTTACGCGTTCTATCTCCCTAGTGAACGGACAATGAATTGCCAAATAAGCTTGGACATAATTTTGGATTTTCGGGGATCGTGGCATGAGTAAAATCAATTGCCGGCAAGGAAACTCCATATGAAATGGGAAGGTAACCGTCAAAGTGACAATATCGAGGATCGCCGCAGTTCGGCAGGAGGCTTTGGTATTGGTGGGCGCGGCATCGGGATCGGCACTGTTATTGTGGCGTTGGTTGGCGGATTGATGTTCGGTATTGATCCATTTACCATGCTCAGTATTATCTCCGGTGGCGGCGGCACTGTTCAGGAGCAAGGTCCCGCGCCTGCTCCCCCGCCCAATGATAAGCGCGCGGCGTTTGTTTCAACAGTATTGGCCGATACTGAAGATGTATGGACCGAAGTGCTACGACGGAACGGAGGTACCTACCCTGTGCCTAAGCTTGTATTGTTTCGGGGCGCCGTCCTGACTTCCTGCGGACAGGGAAGCGCTGCAATGGGTCCGTTCTATTGTCCGGAGGACCAGCGAATCTATATCGACCTCGACTTTTTCGACACGATGGCGAACCGCCTCGGAGCCGCCGGAGATTTTGCGCAAGCTTATGTCATCGCGCACGAGGTGGGGCATCATGTTCAAAATCTTCTTGGTATTTCAGCGGAGGTAAATCGAGCCCAAGGCCACATGTCGCGAACTCAGGCGAATGCATTGTCCGTTCGCATCGAATTACAGGCTGACTGCTTTGCCGGGGTCTGGACGCACCATTCGCAAAAGTCAAAGGGCTGGCTGGAGCAGGGAGACATTGAGGAAGCCTTGAACGCTGCCGCCCAGATCGGTGATGATGCATTGCAGCAAAAGACTGAAAGTGTGATTGTCCCGGAAAGTTTCACGCACGGCACGAGTGAACAGCGGGTTCGCTGGTTTACCCGTGGGCTTCAGACTGGCAGTATTACCCAATGCGATACATTGGGAACGAAGCAACTGTAAATGAAGCGACAAAGTCTTCCTGAAAAAGAAACTAGCCCTTTCCAGAAAAATCATCTGCCGAAAACCATGAGGAAGTAACCATGAAAGTATCCGACCTCAAAGACGACCTGCTCGATTACTGGGTAGCAAAAGCAAACGACGTGGCAGAGGTGCATGTAATAGATGGGCACTGCCTTATCAATCATCTCCGCTGGGAGCCATCCCGGGACTGGTCTCAGGGTGGGCCGATCATAGAAAAGGAGGGAATAAATCTGAGCCACAGCCTGGAAGCAGGTTCGGAACACTGCACAGCGTATATGCGGTCGGGGCGACATTGGCACAAAGGATTAACTCCGCTCATTGCCGCCATGCGATGCTATATCGACTCAAAGTTTGGCGAAGAAGTCGAGGATTAAAAGAGTTCCGGATGAATCGGCAGCGCAACGAGTCGTAAAGGCGTATCACAGGAATTTACCGAGTAGCTTCTTAATCTGACCATGCAGGCCATCGGAATCGTCCCGTGGAAACCGTACCACAAGTTGACGCAAAGGCGTTTAACAAAATACCCCACCCTGAAGTACCTGGAAGTTGAGGCACACTGTGAATATCCGCGCTGATCTCCCCGCATGCTTAAGAATGCGCCGTAACAAGCTACAAAATAAGTCTCGCGCTCATACATACGTAAAGCGATAACAATGGCCAAGGCGAAGCTCAAAGAATATTCTCGCGAAACGATGCCCGCAACGCGCATCCTTGCCGCACAAGCTTTCTCGCGAGCGGCGGGTGCTCCCCTTGTACATGGCAATAGTATCCGCCTGCTAAAGAATGCCAGCGAAAATTATCCCGCATGGCTTGATGCAATTTATTCGGCGGAAAAATCCATCCATTTTGAAAACTATATTATCCGCAACGATAAAATCGGCCAACGATTTGCAGATGCATTTATTGCCAAGGCGAACGAGGGCGTGCGAGTAAGGATTCTCTATGACTGGATGGGGGGCCTGACCGAAACATCCGGCAGCTTCTGGCAGCGGCTGAGCGACGGCGGTGTTGATGTTCGATGCTTCAATCCCCCACGCTTTGATAGTCCGCTGGGCTGGGTGAGCCGCCTTCACCGGAAATCGCTTTGCGTGGATAATCGCATCGCGTTCATTAGCGGGTTATGTATCGGCCAGATGTGGGTGGGTTATCCCGAACGCAAAATACCACCGTGGCGAGACACGGGGGTCGAAGTACGCGGCCCGATCATAGCCGATATAATACAAGCATTTTCCCATGCTTGGGCCGAGGCCGGGCCCGAATTGCCGGCGAGCGAACTGCCGGACCGGGATTCGATCCCCATAGCGGGCTCGGTCGATTTGAGAGTGTTGGGCAGCATAGCTGCTACTGCAGGCTTGTACCGGCTTGAACAGTTGATTGCAGTATTGGCGCAAAAGACTCTCTGGCTTACCGATGCATACTTCGTCGGCTCCACCAGTTATGTGCAAGCGCTTAGAGGCGCCGCAATGGATGGCGTGGACGTTCGCTTACTGGTTCCGGGTTCGAGCGGCGACCTCACGTTTTTGCGGCCCATCTCGCGTGCCGGCTATCGTCCATTGCTTGAGGCGGGGGTGCGCGTATTCGAATGGAACGGATCCATGTTACATGCCAAGACAGCTGTAGCCGATGGGCGTTGGGCACGGGTAGGATCGAGCAACCTCAACATGGCAAGCTGGCTAGGCAACTGGGAACTGGATGTGGGGATTGAAGACCGCGAATTTGCCCATGAAATGGAGAAGATGTATCTGCAGGATCTGGAAAACGCCACGGAAATCATTCTCGTTGAGAAGAACCGCGTCCGTCCGGTGTCGGTTTCCACGCCGTCCGGCTCCGAGTATGCCTATTCTTCCAAGAGTAGTGGGGGTATGAGCGGAGGCGGCAGCGCGAGCCGCCTGACCGCAAGCGCAATCCGTGTCGGCAATACGGTCGGAGCTGCCATTACGAGCCGGCTGGTCCTCGGCGCCGCGGAAGCAAAAATCATGATGTTCGGCGGAATCGCATTACTCACCCTGGCTGCGCTTGCATCGCTACAGCCGTTGCTGCTGGTGGTCCCTTTTGCGGTTATTGCTGCCTGGATCGGCGTGTCGCTTCTGATCAAAGCCAACCATTTGCGTAAAATCGGGCAAAACCGCAGGGCATCCGACAAAATAAATGACAGGATCGAGCCTTCCATGGGACAAGGCAAGGTGCCTCGCGAGACGTCTCATAATCCGCAACATGAATCCTCCGACTCGCCACATGAACTTGTCGATGAACCTCCTAATGAACTGCCACATGCGCAGGCCAACGAACCCACTGAAGAGCTTCTTGACAAGCTGCCGCATGAGCCCATTCCTGGGCCACTCCCTAAACGCCCCCCCAAGTCGCCTCGCGGTGCGGCCACTAAACCATGAAGCGCTGGTAAGTCAGGTTGGCGCAGTTGATCCGGCATCTGACGGCAATTCACCTTGCGCCCTACTTTTCTTCCTCCCTTGAAAATTGCCTTCCTGCACCGCCCCAATACGAAGACGAAGCGAATAAAAATTGGCGGCACCTGGTGCCCCAGGCTTTTCGTCGGAGAAATACTTCGCGACACCCGCTACCAAGAATTTGATCCATCAGGGAAGGGAATATGCGCCGCAGGTGTCAACGATTGGAGAATAGAGTAAGTGTGAAATGTCGGCGTTCCACTTCATGCACGAAACTGATGTTAAGTGTATGGTATTTAACCAAATAAATAGTTTAGGCATGCTTCCTTTTCTGAATATCGGCTTGACGCGAAACTCATGATCAAAAGCTATGAAGATCAGTTTTGGATAGGAGTCGGTGTTTTTTACAGTTTTGTGAAAACGCTCCTTATTTTATTCTTTGATTATTGATCCAATTGAAATTTTATTTCTGGAATGATTATTGCTTTAACCAAATCAAGTTAAATTACCTCCGGCAAAGCCAGAGGCTTATTTTTGTTAGCCCCTCAAAGGGGCATGAAACGGGTGCCGCCTAAAGTCGGTATCACATGTCAAGTTGGAGTTGATCGTAGTATTCACCTTCTTTCTCTTTGTGCCGGATTTATTCTCAAGGGTGCTTGCGGATCGCTCAAATATTGCGTTCTTCCGCCTCTTCGGTATAAACACAGCATGGTACTTACAGTCCCATGTCGTATGGTTCAGACTCTGGTAACCTCTCATTTGATTCTCCTAGCTTTTGGTCGAGCTAAAAAAATCAGGCTGACCGCCTCACACGGTCAAACCTTACTAAGTCCCCGGCATAGCCGGGAGACTACCTTATTTATTTATTCATCCGACATTCAATCGCCTAATTAACCGGACTACCGCAAATGCTTTTTCTTTCCTCGCTTTCCGACGAACATCTGGAACGCTATTTCCGAATCGTCCGGGAGGGAATAGCTGTGCGTAGCCATTCTGACCTGCTGAAATGGCTGCAAGGAGAGATACAGCATTATCTACCCCATGAGATCATGCTCGCGGTCTGGAATGATATGAGCGCAAATCACCTCCGACACGACCTTGTTTCCGCATTACCTGGCGTCAGGACCGAGCATTTACATTCGGAAAAGCTCTTGGCCTTGCAACGGGGACTTTATACCTGCTGGGTCGAGTTGGGCAAAATACCCTACAGACTAAGTCCAGGCACACGTGGTTTCCGGCTTGAAGGCCACGGGGCGCTATGCGCTTTCGGCGAAGCGTTGCACGGCATGCGATCTTTGCTCATACATGGGATCAGCGACGAACGAGGCGGTCAGGACTGCCTTTACGTAATATTCAGCTCGAACGATCACCTCGATGATTCGGCATTGGGTGCAATGGAGAATCTGCTGCCTTATCTTGATACCGCATTGCGCCGGGTCACGCCCCTGGTTCATCGGCATCGCGCTGCAACACCTTCGACAGACGTACCGCAAAGAAGCAAAAATTACGGACTGAGCACGAGAGAGACCGAAATACTGGATTGGGTCGGGGCTGGCAAAACAAATTCGGAGATCGCTTCCATTCTGGGAATCAGTCTCTATACGGTAAAAAACCATTTGCGGCACATCTTCAAAAAACTTGATGTTTACAATCGGGTGCAGGCCGTTTCCAAGGCCGAATTGCAGCCTCAATCATAGCTGAATCCCGTCTGATCTCAACCTATGTGTCCAACTATGCATTACGCTTTGTCTCGTTTCCTTGTTCACCGCCCTGATCTGCCGCACAGACGACGACAAAAATAGGTGGATTCCTTCGCCGAAATTAAAATCCTCTTGCCGGAAAGATTACGATGAATGACTATCTTTTAGAGTTTCCAATTGTCGGATGGGATATCACCACGCTTACATCCGAAGGAATCATTTGTATTCGCCTTCCATTTTTGCCTTCCGAGTTTGAGAGGCTTGCCGAGGCCGATCCCGGTAAACCGCATGCCATACACGTGGAGCAAGCCCGTGAATTGCGGGATGCATTAACGCAAGCGATACTACGGATTGATGACTACGAATCAGGGCCTGGCCCATTCGAAAAATCGCCAAAACAACGAGAACGGGAACAACGGCGCAGGAATACGGAAAGACGCAAAGAGGATAGACGTGCGCATATTCGACGATAAATAGTTTATTGTAAAGTCACACCCCAAACCTTCGCACTCAGCAGAAGCACGAGATATTCAAAGTCCCCGCCCCTACCTTTCGTAAGCCTCTGGACAACTTGAGATACAACGAACGGCCATATCGATCCGATAGCGCTGAAAAAACCCATACATTCACCCGGATAGAAGCGCGTATGTGAGCCACACGCAATCGTTTATGCATGGCCTCCTGCCGAATGAAGACTACGACCGACTGACCGGCCTCGGCTATCTACAGATGCGGCCATCCTGCTATCGAACTCCGGTCTCAGGCAGAAGACGTTACTCTCTGACCTTCGATACTATCCGATCACCGGTTGTTTCAGCCATCAGACCTTAATCGAGGATGAGTTCGCATGCAGCGCCAGACTTATCAGCGCCAATATCAATAATACCCATCGCTCCCGACCGCAAGGCTAAGACTGCCGAACTAGAGCCTTCGGCCTTCCCGTTCATTCAGCTTTCAATATCGGAGTGCGGCAAGCGCAATATCGCCTCACCATTTTATGGCTCGTGCTGATGGCTCCTCGCGCAATCCATACCGGCCAACTAGTCGTCAAGAGAGCTATCGGGCTACGACCATTAATACTATTTTAAATTATTGTTTTTATGGTGATAATAGATTGCATTAATCAAGATATTAATTACAAGATATGCAGAAAAAATATTCCTCGGTGTATCAGTTAATCTTGAGAATCCGTCTCGGAGCAAAACAATGAATAACCTGTCCAAATTAACCATATTGGCTTTGATCTTCGGAGGATCGGTCTCTACCGCAACTGCATCGGCTGTCATTACAAACATCACCGCGAGCGGGCCAGGGATGGGGTCGTTTTCAGTGCTTGCCAGCCCTACCAATGACAAAGGACTGGACTTTTCTAAAGCTTTCGACAGCATCAACCCCATAACGCTGACGTTTACCGTAGCGCACTCGGTAGGCAACGGCGGCGCCTATGATGTGATCGAGTCGATTACCAATAATACCACGTCAGCATTTTCAGACTTCCACCTCAGCATTACCGAACCTGCAAATGCGCCCGGTAACGGGGTAGTATTTACCAGCTTTAATCATCGACGTTTGATGGATTCACACTCGATTCTCCCTCAACAAGCCAATCTTCTCCCTTTAATTCCAGCGGCCCACGTGATCTTAATTTCACTGGGTCCCTAGCAGCCGGGGGAAATGCGGATGCCAAGTTCAGCCTGCACGCGTTCGACCCTAGCGCAGGCAATACCTATACCTTCACCATAACGCAGACACCGACGGTGAGCCCGGTCCCTGAACCCGAAACCTACGCCATGTTGCTCGTGGGGTTGGGCTTGATGGGCTTTATCGCAAGGCGCAGAAGCTAAATTGAAACCGAATAAGAATTCCGTTAATGGAGAAGCCATGAAAAATTATTTAAAAAAAACCAAACTGGCGACTGCACTTTCTGCTCTAGGCCTCCTGTCTATCGTGGGAACCGCACAGGCAACGCTGTTCGAAGTCGATTTCTCGAAGTCAGGCGCCTTCTCGGGCACGGCACCCTCGACCCCCGGCAATCCGAGTGATATTTTTGCGAAAGCTATCTTCAATGATGGGGGCGGCTCGGGTACCGTAACGCTTACAATGAGCATACTCAATAACTTATCCAGCGGCGCTTATGTGAACGACTGGTACTTCAATGCCAGTTCCGCACCGCTTAGCGGCATCAGCTTCGTCAACGGTGTCTCGGCCAGTGTGGATAACGGAACCAATGCCTTTAAAGCCGACGGGACAGGCGGCAAATTCGATTTTGCATTTCATTTCAATACCGCTAACCCCGGCCAACTTGGCCAAGGTAACTCATCCATGTATACGTTGACGGGAGCAGGCATTACGGCCAGTTCCTTCAACTCGGTATCCGTGCCTGCTCCGAATGGCGGCGGTTATGTGGGCGCTATTCATGTCCAGGGCTATGGGGATAGCGTATGGGTTGCCGGGACCGGACTGACTAAAATTCCGGATAATCCGGTTCCAGAACCCGCAACACTTGCACTGCTTGGACTCGGCCTTAGTATTCTCGGCGCCATGCGCAGACGTAAACAATAATATCCGGGATAATGGAAGGAATCCAACCCGCCTCGGCGGGTTTTCTTTTTTTTGAAGCCATTCCAATCCGGACCTGGACAGCAGGGCTCGCGCCTTGTTAAGCTTAGCCTAATGCAGAATTTCCGACATCAAAAGGCGGAAACGCATATTCCGTCAGAAGCACTTGGCCCTTTCAGGAAATCCCCATGAGTATATTCCATCGCGATACCGGCACGATAACTCGGCCTGATGCCACCACTGCCGCACGGAAAACCGTTCAGAATCCGCTTACGTTGGTCATGACCATCCGTTCACCCGAAGACTTCCAGGCACTCAGTACGCGCATAAAAAATATACAAGCCGCGCCTTTAGAACAAAACCTCATCTGGACCGCCCTCGACAAACTCAAAATCGTACATTTCGCACGCTTCGCGTTCATGGAAAATAACACCAGGCTTGCCATCATCACGACATACGACGGGACTTTCGATGATTATCTCAACGAATTTATCGACGAGATCGGCGATGTTTTCAACGCACTTCTCCAGCACATGGATGGCGCTCCGCCGCTGCCGGTTCAACAGAATCGCAGCGCTTTCCGGGACTATGTCAAAGCCAATGACCTGGGCGGAATTGACCCCTTCTACAGCGCCTACCCGCAGGCAACGGTACTGGATATTCAGGCGGCGCTCGGCGAGCGCTAAACATGATGAAGGGGATTCTCCGCTTCAGGGTTTTTCCTGAGTGGTAAGCGCCTGTCCGACCACACCCGCATAAAACAGGACGAGCTTTACCGGGATATCGCCGACGTTACTGCCGACGTGATCCGTATTGACTACCTCTATCAAAGCGTCTCCGGCTTGCAGGCGCTTTACCCGGCCGTCTTTCAGCTTCACCTCCAGCGTCCCCTGCAATATCACTGCAAAGGAAGGAACAGGATGCCGATGCCACCCGGTTTTCGCCCCCGGCGCGATTTCTATCGACATTCCCGTAATCTCGGCTTGTCCGGCGGGATAAACAATGGGTTGGCCATCCCAACTTTGCGTCGTCCTGATTAGTGAGGTGACCGATACGGCTGCACCCGGCTCAAGCGCAAGCGCATCAAGCGGAGGATGCAGGAATGCAATAGCCCAGATTACGTTGAGAATATTTTTCATTGGCGTTGCTCCTCCTGTTTGAGAATATCGGAATGATATATAAGTGATAAAATTTGCTGAAGATGACGGATGCCGAATAGAGCGAGTGGCCAAATCCGCAAGACAGCTACCTCACAAGTTGAATTACCGGATTATCGTATAAATGTCTAATTTGCCATTGGCCGATATCCAGGGGTTTATCCTCCGCACGTATGCAATGCCGATTCTGCGCGTGCTGGCTTTGAAGGTTACGCAACCGGAAGCAGCCCGGCAATTTCTGGGCATGCTGGTGGATGGCGGCATCGATCGTCACCCAAAGATCGCTGACGCCACTGGCTGGACGGTAAAGCCGCAGTACTGCCTGAATATTGGACTTACCTATACGGGCCTTGCCGCCCTCGGTCTTCCCGCCTCTTCGCTTACATCATTTCCCGAGGAGTTTGCAGCGGGCGCGGCCGCTCGCGCGGAACGAGTGGGGGATACCGGCTCAAGCAGCCCTGAGTATTGGAAAGACCCGTTTGCCTGCCCCGACCTGCATATCCTGCTGTTCCTCTTCGCCGAAACGGAAGATGCCCTGGAGCAGGCAAGCAGCCAGCTCCAGGCAATGTATGCCAGGGACGACGCGCTGTCCCTGCTTTCTACCCAGGAAGCCCGCAGCCTGCCGGGAAACGTGGCCCATTTCGGCTACCGGGATGGCTTCGCCCAACCCACCATCGAGGGCGGCCTTCCTGCCCTCATGCCGGATGTGCTGCCGAAAGCGCCGGCTGGCGAATTTCTGCTGGGTCACCCCAGCCAATATAAAGATTTCAACTATCCGGTGCCTGTGCCGGAAGCATTGGGCCGAAACGGCAGCTTCCTGGCGTTTCGCATACTGGCCCAGGATTGCCATGGTTTCGAACAGTTTCTGACGGACGCGGAGCACCGAACCGGCCTTGCTCGGGAACTGGTTGCCGCCAAGCTTTGCGGCCGCTGGCGGAATGGCACCCCCCTTTCTCTTTCGCCGGATTCCCAGGACGAACTCATCCCTCTCGAAAAACGCAACAGCTTCGACTATATACCAAGCGACAACGTTCCCAACGCATTCGACGATAGCCGAGGATATCGGTGCCCCCTGGGATCGCATATCCGCCGCATGAATCCGCGCAGTTCGATTGTAGCCGGAAACGGCGGCCTCAAGCACCGCATCATGCGCCGTGGCCTTCCGTATGGCCCTCCCTACGATCCCGCCCACCCCGGCGATGGAATCGAACGGGGACTGCTAGGCCTGTTTATCGGCGTAAGCCTCAAGGACCAGTTCGAGTTCCTGATGTCCGCCTGGGCTAACGACGGAAATTTAGCGCCCGGGCTGCATGATACCAAGGACCCGCTTATCGGAAATAATGGATCCGATGCATCATCGGACTCAACGTTCCTTATTCCGATCGAAGGTCAAAAATTGCCGATCGAGCTCATCGGGCTATCCCGTTTTGTAACCTGCCGGGGAGCAGCCTATTGTTTTCTTCCTGCCGTTGCCGCAATCCGCTATATTTCTGCTTTACCGACTATGTCTTCCGAATCGGGCATTCCCGACAAAATTTTGCGGCCATGTTCCGCATAGCTCTTCCGTATACATAACTCATCTCACTACACATGTATCGGATTCACCCCTGAATTTTGAAACACCCGCAAAACCATAGCGGGAAGAATCGGCCAAGACGGCCTGCTGGAGAGACTTGAATGACACGAATACGATTCACGCTCACAACGATAAGTGCAATATTGTTCTGCTTGCCGCTCTGCACACCGGTGAGCGCGGAAATTGTCGGTGAAGTGGATACAGCTTTCCGATGGGTAGGCAAAGATGATCGGGTAGTCATAGAAGCGTATGACGATCCCAAGGTCCACGGAATAACCTGCTACGTTTCCCGTGCAAGGACAGGTGGCGTAAAAGGTACTGTGGGCTTGGCGGAAGACAGGGCGGAAGCCTCCATTGCTTGCCGGCAGGTGTCGGAAATGCTCCACTTTTCCGAGAAGCTCCCCAGGCAGGAAGATGTGTTTACCGAACGCATGTCTATTCTATTCAAGCGCCTGCACGTCGTACGCATAGTCGATTCCAGGCGAAATACACTTATTTATCTGACTTATTCAGACAGGCTGATAGAGGGAAGCCCAAAAAACAGCGTTACCGCTGTCCCCGTGGTACGCGGAAACCCTATCCCCGTCAAATAAGCTGTCAGCTAGAGGTGCTAGCCACCGCCAAGAGACGGTAGGGGCGCCATTAAAAGCATTTTTCCGCCAGTCATGTCGAAAACCCCGGGTAGATTCAAACCGGAAGTTATCTTTACCAGGGAATGAGAATCGTTAACTTACGTACGCTACCGTACGGACTCATCATTAAGCATTGATTAAAATTATAACTATTGGTCCAGACAAGCAACGAAAGAAAAAAGCAAAAAAATCATCACGCGAGCGGTGTTAACCAGTCACCGTGGTTTATTATTTATTAACCTGTTGGAGGCGCAAATGAATGCAGTTTTTCTCAAATCCCGATTCGCCCTTGCTATTGTTGCATTGATAGCCGTTACCCTTGCCGGTGGCACAGGAATGGCAACGGCAGGCGAAATAAAGGTTAATCTGAGTGGCGACCAGGAAGTGCCCCCCGTTGAGACTTCTGCAACAGGCAGCGGTGCTATCAAGGTTGAGGACGACAAGTCTGTCAAGGGCAAGATAACCACTTCCGGCATCAAAGGTACCGGCGCACATATACACGAAGGGGCACCTAGTAAGAGTGGCCCGGATATTATCACACTCAAGAAGACTTCCGATAACGAGTGGTCCGTCCCGGATGACGCCAAGCTGACCGATGCCCAATACGATGCTTACAAAGCGGGCTATCTGTATATCAACGTTCATAGCGACGCCAATAAAGGCGGAGAAATACGCGGCCAGATAAAACGCTAGAGTTTAACGAGTCACCCCATCTATTGGCGGGGTGACTGGCAAAAATAGTAACTTCCTGATGGAAGTCATCACTTATGACGAAATATTTTCGAACCTGGATGCCTGCCAGGCTCGGTCAGCAGCCTGCAGAGAAATCCGTCAAGGATCCTTCTCCTGCCATTGATCCGGATAGACCCAGAAAGATCCTCGACCGTTCAATCCTGATAAACCTGTCGTTCCCCCGCCGCTCGATCCTGACCCTTCTCCCGGCGATCCAATCGTGGGCCCTGCGGATGAACCGCTGCTCCAGACTTGAAAACGCGCGTCGGTTTTGTTACCTCTACCCCGTATCATTCGTTACCTGCTTCGATATCCCGGCCTCCCGACGGCTTGAGCGTCAGTAGACAGTATCCAGTCCGCAGATCACGGCTTTAGCGGGTGGGTTCGACAGATCGGTATGCATCCTATTTTCTTCTGAATGGATGGGATTGACTCAGGGTTTGCCAGTTGGCAGGTATACGGCATCATCCCGTTAAATCCTGCGGATTCAATATGACGTGCGCGATATGAAAACCTGAATCGAATTATCTAGGGTATGCCTTCACGGCTCTTATCGACCTCGGCCGCCGTGACGAGGCCGGCACGATTTCCCCATGCATTACGGATATACGAAAGAACCAGTGCGACCTCTTCGCTACGCAACAATTGTGCAAAAGGCGGCATGCCGTATGGACGTGGATTACCCGTGGTGGACGGCGGATAGCCTCCATTAAGAACGCTGCGTACTGCATTAACGGGAGGCGTCATGATGACCCCTCGATTGCCTGCCAACGGTGGATAGATACCGAGCGCGCCCTGGCCTGAAGAACCGTGACAATCCTGACAATATTTTTCGTAGATATTCCGGCCTTGCTGGAACCAGCGTTGCACCTGCTCGGTGAGTGCAGGTGGTGCGGAACGTAAACGTGGACTGCTTTCAGGCAACGATTTCAGATATACGGCCATTGCACGCGCATCTTCCTTGCTCAGATGCTGAAGACTTTGCCTTACAACCTCCGCCATGGGACCCGACGCAGCCGACCGGGAAGAAATACCGGTGGTTAGCAATTGAATGATTTCCTCGATCGGCCAGTTAGCGGAACCCGCCTCCAGGCTTGAGGTTAAAGATGGGGCGTACCAGTTCGAGCCCATGATTTGTCCGCCTCCTAGCTTGTCACCGCCGGTAGCCCCGAGTGGATTGCGTTCGGCATGGCAGGCATTGCAGTGCCCAAGCCCTTGCACCAGATAAGCGCCACGGTTCCACTCCTTGCTTTTCGCGGCCTCCGCCTGGTAAACCCCCGGTTTGAAGTATATGGCGCGCCAGAGGCTTAACAGGGGCTGAAAATTGTAGGGAAAACTGATCTTGTTCGGCGGATTATTCTGCGAGACCGGCGCAAGCGTTTGAAGATGGGCGAAGATGGCATTCGAGTCCTCGCGAGTAATCCTCGTATATTCGGTGTAGGGAAATGCCGGATATAGAGGCCGGCCGTCGCGCGATTTACCTTCATGCAGTGCCTTCCAGAAATCCTGCTCGCTCCAGCGCCCGATACCGGTTGTGCTATCCGGAGTGATGTTAGGCGTAATAAAGGTGCCGAAGGGCGTAGACAGATAGCGCCCCCCCGCATAAGGACGCCCGCCCTGCGCCGTATGGCATTCCATGCAGTTACCCGCTCGCGCAAGATAAGCGCCGCGTACCTGTTCCTGTCCAGCGCGGACGATCTTTCCAGCCCCGGATATTTCTGCCCCGATTGACGCACCTGTCGATTCGAAAGGTAAACTCAGGCCCATTAGACAAACGATTGCAGCAGAGACAATGAAAGTTCCTTTCATCGAATGCTGTCTCGCTGAACGATGCTCCCGCAACGCCTGGTCATTTCAACGGAAAGCACAGCCGCCGGGCCGGTATTCTCCAGTATGGGCCGTGCGGCCAGCCAGGCTGAAAGGGCATTCGTTTCTTCGGAAGTAAGCTGCTTTGCAATCTCCGACATGCAGTGCGCAGCATGCCTTCGTAATAATCCCCCTCCACGCCAGGCCGCAAACTGGGCAATCAGATAAACGCGTGGCAGACCGAGCAAACCGGGAATAAATGGCGCCGTACCCATTAGCTCTTTTCCATGGCATTCAATGCATGCAGGAATTTTTCGGGCAGGGTCTCCGTAATCGATAAGCTTGCGCGCAAGCCTGATTTCCTGAGGTGAAGAAATCATGCGCTCCGGCGGTGGATAAGGTTGTTTTAGCGTAGAAAAATAGTCGGCCATTTCCTGCAGATATTGATCCGATACGTCCGCAAGCAGTAGAGCCATTGGTCGGTAATACCGCTGGCCATCGCGAAAACTACGCAACTGGTTGAAAAGATAGCCTTGCGGCTTGCCCGCTATGCGAGGGTAATAACCGTCCCTTCCCGACTTGTCTTCCGAGCCGTGACAGATCACACAGGCTTTTACCCGTTCCGCCATCGTATCGGGTACGTCAAGCGGTGCGGCCGCAATGGCGAATCCGGCGCTAATGGCGAATCCCGCACCAACTATTAATATTATTGGATCAAGACCTTTCATCGATACGTCATTATTTCATTCAGGATCGTACTGATGAGACTATGAGTGACCTGATGAAGTTGCAGGAAGAAATATTTCGGTAGCAAATTGGTAGAGCCCGCGATAACGCGACGGGGGAAACGCCCATCTTGCCAAAGCCTTTGTATCATACTTTTGCCCCATCAATATCCGATGCAGACATCAAATACTGTTGACGGCGCATCGGGAACATTCTGGCATCATTTCGCTAAAATTAGTACCAGTCGGGCTAGAGGCATCGGCCTCATTCAGCTTACGGAACTGGAATCAAATCTGGCGTTTCAGCGAATCCGCATTATTCTGCTAGACTGCATAATAATGCGTTACACATACCGTTGCTGTTAGGGAAGAGGTAAAAATGTTCGGTTCAAATATACTGGAAGTTGCGATCGGCGTGATTTTCTGTTACCTGCTGCTCAGTCTCGTATGCACTGCTCTCAACGAGGGAATTTCCTCTCTCCTGAACAAACGCGCAAACAACCTCGTGGAAGGCGTCAAAAATCTTCTCAATGATCCCAAGTTTACGGGACTGGCACAGCAACTCTACAATCACGGACTGATAGGCGGCATTTCCCAGTATGCTTCCAATCCAGACAAGCCGACTCGCCTGCCTTCATATATGTCTCCGGCTAATTTTTCACTGGCGTTGCTGGATATTCTCGGCGCTCGCGGAATTATTGCCCGCAAATACGGCGCCCTTCTGGCGAATGCCGAAAGTGCAGACGATACTTATGAAGCAGCCCAAGACGCATCAGCGGCGGCACCAGGTAATTCCCAGTTGGCCGAAACCGCCAACCAGGCAAAGATTTCTCAGGAACAAGCCCGGGGAGCACTACAAACTATCGCGGACCAGGCAAAGGCGGCATACGATCACGCCCAGCAAGCCGCCAGTGCTGCTCCTGGCGACATCGATCTTGCCAAGCTGGCAACGCAGGCCAAGGATACTGCGGATACGATAAATGCCACGCTCAAGATGCTGGATGCACGGCGTGCCGCTGTCGCCTCTGCCAAAAATCCTAAAGAGGGCGCGCTGTTGCTGGCTGCGAGTGCCACCTTGAAAGAAGCGCTTGGTTTCGCTCGTACCTTCGCTGCCCAATATCCGGATCCGCTGGGTAACATACAAGAGGGGCTGAAAGGGCTTCCTGAAGGACATACCAAGGAATCGCTTCTCGTCTTCGTAGACAAAACGCGTCGCGAAGTGGCTAACATCGAGCATCAAGCCGAAGCCTTCCGGCGGAATCTTGAAGGCTGGTTCAACAGTGCCATGGAAAGAGTGGGCGGTTGGTATAAGCGCTGGACGCAACGCGTACTCCTCGGACTGGCATTCTTTGTCGTCGTTGCTTCGAATGCCGATACGGTGATGCTCATTGAACAACTTTCCAACGATAGTGTCCTGCGTGCATCGCTCGCCGCCGCAGCGCAAGACGTAGTAAGAGTCCAGTCCGGCCAAACGGCTCGCGGTGACGATTCAGACATGAGAATGGTGCTCCAAAAAGCGGGAAATATTACATTACCGATGGGATGGTCATCGAACCCCGATGATCCCGGCTATTTCAAATATCCCGAGTTATCATTGAAATTCGCGGGCTGGGCATTCTACAAGTTGTTCGGCTTGCTGATTTCCGTGCTTGCGGTATCGCTGGGAGCCCCGTTCTGGTTCGACACATTAAGCAAATTCGTCAATCTTCGCAGCGCAGGCACCCCACCCGGTGAAATAAAGAAAAGTGCACCTCAGCAGGCTGTCCAGTAAAATTGCGAAAGTTTGCGGACAAGGAAGATTTGACGGGAATTTGACAGAACAGAAATTGAGGAGAACCTTGCCCTGGACATCTTCATCGCTGTTGACGCGCCCGTGATTGGGCACTGGAAATTCGCGATGTAAATGTTGTCACTGCGCGAAGCTGCTTGGCTGATCCGGCCTACGTAATTTCCCTCTCCGCCAAGGTGTTTAACTTGAGCAAGCGCTACCACTATCAGAGCTCGGGCTATTACGTTTCGCTACTCGCCAAGGCACGTAGTCACAAACCCTGCCGAAAGTAGGGGCTATCGAAGATTTACAGTCTCGAAACCTGACGCGTTACCTTACTGAAGATCTGGACGCGTTAATTCAGCGCCAGCCGGGTTCGTTAACGTCGGACTATTTTAAACTCGGCATCTATTTTGGCCGAAATATAGCCGCCGCTACTCTGCCGGGTACAACTGCGGATCAGGTTGAAGCAGATCATTTTAAAAAGATATTAATGACGAAAATCTTTACAGCTGTCCCGACATAAGCATTGGAAGAAATAGAAAAGCACATGTAAGAATTTGTTATCCAATGGAATTTAAGCCACATTCAGGATCTGGCACGAGTTATGCGTTAAAGTGAGGTGGGGTAGTACTCCGTGGCAAGGGACGGCCCGGTAGCGGAGATCCCGCTCCGGGCCTTTTTCTTGAGGCATAAAAGATAACGATTCTACAGGTTCTTAAATGCGTAAAATTATTGGTTTTACCGGTTCACATCTGCTTTATTTTCTGGCCGACTGTGTGGATCTGGTAATGGATAAAACAAGATCGAGACGGCTTTTTCCTCTGTACAGAAAACTGCTCGTTCGTTCGGTGGATGTGGAAAATTGGGGGGGTGGCGGTGGCGCCTGGGGTGCGCTTTGGGCAAAACACTGAATTAAGCAGCGTACGAGCGATACCGCCCTAATTCCCACTATCCCATGAGCCTGTACTGACGCTGAAAGCAGCTCTCAGCCTCGAGTTTTCCGAGATCCGACATCCGTCCGGCTTCGATAGTATGGCAGTCTAAATGAAAAACCATTTTTATGGCTATTGCTTTGCCAAGGCTTTTCGTAGCTAATTCTGCAGCATAAAGGTTTCATACTCCAGACGATTGAACTTGCGCGATAGGATAAACAGGCTGAGAAAGGCAGACAGCGTCACCGAAATGGCAAATCCGTAGCCGAAAGTCTCTGCCCCCAGGTGCAATGTTGCAAAGGTAAATATCAGATTCGTGATGAAGAAGCATGCCGTAATGATCAGGACTTCGTGGCGGGCATCCAGATAAAAAAGTACATTGAGTATTGCCATCAGCAACACCTGCACGCTGACAGCCACGACATCTATATAAAACAAATGGATGTACAGCGGCGAGATACCCACTACGTGCAGCAGTTCCCTGCCCCACAATAGGCACAGCACAACAGTCAGGCCCTGTACCTTGAAAATCTCGTAAATCCCTTGTCGTGCTGCGTAAACCATTCGATCGCGCCTGTGCTCGATATGCATAAGCGTATCGCCCTCCCGGACGGCGCGGTAGAAACGCTCATGCTGTTCGGCAAAATCGGCTTCCATACTTACCAGAAATACCGCCATGCCCGGTAAAATGAACAGATAAGCCAAAAAAATGGGGAGATCATAGATAATGGAAGCCCGCAATGGGCCGATAACCGCCTCGGAAGTATAAGGCACAAACCAGAAAATTAATTTATCGATCCACACCGCCAGGTAGTAAAGCGTGCCGACCGCGAATAGACTATAAAAACTTTTTCGATTGTTGAGAAAATCGAATTTGAGCAGCCCATCCCCAGGGTATTCGCGTACGATTTGGTGCAGAAACGAAAACAGCAGGAAGCTATGGCCGGTCAATACGCCCAGCAATAAACCGTTCAAATCCCATTGAGAGGCCAGGAGCGCCACAATAATGCCAAGCGCATATCCCTTGCCCAAGGTCCAGACTATGAGGCGATACGCTTTCATTCCTGACAGAAAGATAAGGGAAATCCACAGGCCGCTCAGTACAACGAAATTGCTCAGTAGCAGGAGTTTCTGGAAAAAAGGTCCTGAAAAAAAACCAAAGATTAAAGGACCGGCCCAGGCGAATCCCCCCGCCATGGTGATCAGAAGAACACCGAAGAGGTTAGGCAGCACCTCGGCCTGCGCGCCGCCATAAGCCCGATCCGCGGCAAAACGCGTGAACATCAACTGCATGCCGCCAGTCCAGATTAATGAACCCGCCATCAGATAAGTGACACAAATCTGGAATGCGTTAACCTCTTGCTGCGCAACGCCGAGGGTGACGGCAAGAATGCCAATCATCATGATGCTCAGGATGGAAAGTACCCACGGGCCGCCGCTGACTAAACCGGCATAGCCATAGGCGCGCAATACCGACCAGTAGCTATCCCGCTCTAGGATCTTGCGAATTTCGGAACCGATACCTGACATATTCATCCCTCCATGGTTGAGGGTATGGATAGAGCCGAGGGCGGCATAGCGCCATCAAGCGCTTTCCCATAAACACTTCGATAAGAGGAGAACATCAGCTTATCATCATAATAACGCTTCACGCGTTCAAGTCCTGCCCGCTGCGCCGCATGCCAGCGTCCGGTATTGTTGAGCAGGTCGAGCGCCGCTTTCGCCGCTCCTTCCGGGTCTGCGATAAAAACCACGCTTCCGGCTGCACCAAGCGCACGATCTTCTTCGCTGCGCCCCTCGATGAGTTCGCGACATGAACCCACATCCGTCGCAAGGCACGGCAAACCGCTGGCAAATGCCTCCAGCACAACCAGAGGCAGCGCTTCGCTGATGGAGGTCAACACCATCAACCCCAATTGCGGGAGAATCTCGGCAACGTTCTGAAAACCCATAAATTTCACATGATTCTCCAAGCCGAGGCTGGCAACCATTTCTTTGCATTCGCCCGCATATACAGGGTCCTCATCCTCCGGCCCCACGATCCACCCCTGCGCATCAGTCCGTTCATTCACCAGCATGCTCAACATCCGAATGAACATCTTGATATCTTTGATAGGTACGACACGCCCGATCAGTCCCAGGATGGGTGGGATCTTTTCCGTCCGCTTCTGAAGCACGGCCTGATATTTTTGCAGATTGATTCCATTGGTAATGACAAGCGTCTTTTCCGCCGCTGCACCGTCTGCGATCTGTCTCTGGCGATTTCCTTCATACAGGCTGACGATGGGCGACGCCTGTGCATAGGCAATGCGGCCTATCTGTTCGTAGAACTTGATCCAGAGACCACGGATATATCCCATTTCATCATGGAGGGTATTACACACGTCATCATTGTGATCATGAATCCACGTTGCTTGAGCTAAATCGATTTTCCGTTCCTTGGTGTAAATACCATGCTCGGTAAGTATGAAAGGGATATTACGCCGCAGCCGTATCATCGCACCGAGCAGTCCGGCATATCCTGTTGAAATCGCGTGCACGGCACGGACCGGCGGCAATCCGGCCGCGATATCCGCCAAAATGAACAGGGGCATATGCATGGCGCGTATTGCCCAGAAATAATCTACAAACGAAGGCTCTGTACAACGCTCCCGATACTGCTGCGTGATATAGTCCCACGAGGCTTCGCTATATAAAAAATCCTCCTGGCTGATACCTCCCACTGAGCCCAGTCGGGTAAATGCGTTAACCATTTGTTCGCCGGACATCGGTCCGGATTGGCGCATAAGCGTATGCAACTCGCCCATTTCCGAAAAAGCCCCGCGATTACCTTTGCGGGCACCCGGTTTCATGGGTTTATCCGGGCGTATCAAATAATGTGTTTCAACGTGCGTTACATTGGGGGGAAACTGATACTGCGGAGGGCCGTACATGCCCTTTTCACCGCCAATAAAAACAAGAGCGAATCTGACTTCCGGCAAGCCGCCGATAATCTGGTGAACCCAGGCCGATACCCCGCCCCGGACATAAGGATAAGTACCCTCAAGCAACAAGGCGATATCCGCCACGGCGCTACCCACAGCCTGATTGCTCACCGTGGGCATACTTGCCCCCTGCCCCTGCCCGTGAGTCACGTGCCCCACCATGCCTTCACCTGGGCCAGTTCCCGCCCTTTCTCGCCAGGCCGATTGAGTGCAGCCAGATAACGCTTTACGTCGGAAAATTTTCTTTCCCTGAAGGCAATCTCGGCAAGCCACGGCAGGACTTTCTGCTCATCCGCACCGCAGGCCCGGGCGTTGGCAAAGGCCTTTTTTACCAATACAAAGCCAGCCGGATCGAGATCGTCCGACTCAAGCAAAATGCGCCCATATAATAGCCAGCTGTTTGCATCGTGGGTAGCTGGCAGGGCAGGCATGGATGGAACGAGCGCACGCTCGATATGATACCGGGCGGTTTGCAGCCAGTGCCGTTTTACAGCCCCTTGTACCAGACATTGATATACCAGTTCCCAGCACAGTGCAGCGATCGTTTTGTGATAACTATTTTTCATGTTGGCCGGAACATCCGGGATGGAATCGATCAACGCCGGGAGACGGTCAGCCAGTTTTTTTTCGCTATCGTCCATCATGGCATAAGCCAGCAGGCGCACGTCATCGACTGGGTCGCGTGTGGCTTTCGCCCACACCTTCACCGCCTCGCGTGGCGGCATGTGCCGCGTTGCCATCACCGCCTTCAAGCGCTTCAACGGTCGTGTGGCAAAATACACGATCTGGCGCAACGCACCCTCGCTATAGGGCAGCGCCGGAAAAATGGCGGATGGCGAAAATGGCAGCTCTGGCAAGGGGATGGTCTTTACGTGTACCGAAGAACGGCTGCGAGGGAGTCTCAAGGCGACCGTCACCCCCCACAGCAAACCCAGCGCACCAAGAACCGGCAGAATCCATAGTATGACAAATAAAAAACCCAGGTTTGTGCGCGCAGGCAGCTTATACCGGCGCGGCAATAGCTGCCAGAATCCGCGCGCAAAAGAATAAGATGAAAGGGAATGCAATACGATGGCGGCCAGCACACTCCAGTAACCGCCGCTCAACCAGAGCAGCAAGCCGGCCAGCGCCTCGGCCGCTGATCCCAATAGCATGGAGAAACGGGTCATCAGGATACCTCCAGGGAACGAATCCTTTGCGGATCGATATCCTTGATGGCCAATAATTCGACTGCCATCTTTCCGAAAACGCCATCCGTCCGTTCCATCCAGGCCCGCGCATTCTCTCCATCGGTCAAGGGGAGCAGAATCCAGATAACGGGCTGGCCTTCGCTACGGCCCACGCATATCAGGTCGATAGCGCGGACCGAAGCGCGCAGCTTCTCGTAGATGCCCGTCATCTCGCCGGCAGCCCCTGAAAGCCGCAGAAGTGTGGCATCGAGGTTGAATCTCAAAAAGTCCTGGTGGACTCGCTCAAACGACGCAATAAAACGCGCAACGGAGGAACTGCCCGTGCCGAAACGAAGATGATCGACGCCATGCGCGACAAGCACCGCGACAAGTTTCAGGTTATTTTCGTGAAACGCGAAAAATGGCATGGATCTCACTAGCAGCATGGCATGAACCTCGCCGGTGGAATCGGTCAGAGGGAGGGCCGCCAACAACTGGCTCTGATCCACCGTATTTTCTGTTGCAAAACTCACCGCCGCCAGTTCGCCGCTTTCAAGCGCAGTATTCAGCACGGGATCGCCGTCGTCAATCACAAATTTTTCGCCGACGCAGGCCAGAATCCTGGCGGTATCAATGCGGTCTGCCGTCAGGCCCACGATACAGGCCTGCGTAATCGCGCTATATTCAGCTACGAATTCGATAAGCTTCTGCAGGGACGATTCGGCCAGTCCTCCGGCGCCGTCAATGGCATCAAGCGAAGTTTGCAAATGCATGATGCCCTCACGCAATGAAAATCCGCTGTTAGCCACGGTTTGTTCCAGGCGGTCATGCGACAGGCGTAGCAGCTGATAATTACGCGTAAACTCCTCGAGGCGCTCTGCACGGTATTGATAAGCACCTTCCAGCCGGTGCAGGCGGCGGCCCCATGTATCGCGAAACTCTCCCGCTACCATCGCCACGATCACAACGCCAATTGCCCAGCCCAGTGGAAACTCGGGTGAAACCTGCCACTGCAGATTGATGGCTACGCCTAATGTCGCGAGTATGAGCAATGAACTGACAAAACCGTAAGCAAACCCATATCGCAACCCAGCCAGCAAGGGACCCAATACAGGCCAGGGAAAACCACTGCCCAGGCGGAAAGGATCGTGATGCTGGCCGGTAGCAAATGAGGCTCCGATCACAATCGCGGTTAATAGGAATGTTTCGAGCCATCCGCCCCATACCGATATGGGATTGTTGACATTGATGACTTCGATGCCCTCCAGCCAGGGTTTTTTCATAACTTTTCCTGTTCCCGATCCGTTACGGATGTAACTTGCAATTCGTGAACTTTTGCCAACGTCTGACGGCAGACGTCCAGTTCATCATTCAGGGAACTCTGGGCAGGAGTGCCTTCTTTTGCAAGCCATTGACGAGCCCGCTCGACATCTTCTATGGATAACGGAAGCACACCCTCGGGCGTGGGCCCGCCCGATTGATGTTGCAAATGACTGGAAACCGCCGCCAATTGCACTGATATGGCTTTCGGATTATTGTTTCTTACCGCATCGCCAAAAGCTTCCCAGGCGGGCAACGAAAGACGCTCAAGCTGGCGCCTCCATGCGAAGCGGCGTGCATTATCCATGGTCTCCGCTATTCCCCAGCGCTCTCGTACCGATTGCCATTTCTTTACTTCATCCGCATTACCAGCCAGCTCCCGCGAATCTTTCGATCCCGAAAAATACTCGGCCAGACGTTCATAATGGTGTACCTGGGGTTGCGAACGTTGTGAAGCAAACATTTTTAGTGCGCTGAACCGGACGTGGTTGGCATTGGCGGGGCATCCCGCCCACTCCATATTATCGGCCAACGTCAGTGTCCACAAAAAATCCCTTGGCCTTATGGTTAGCGAACGTAGATACCACTCCGCCGCCTGAACGGGCTTTCCCAGCATCTGCTCCGCCGCCGCCAGGGCCTCCGTCAGGGGCGGACTCACCGGCGATGGACTGCCCGCCTGATTGCGATACGGCTGGACCACCTTGTCGAGCAATACCCCATCGATTTTTTTATCCGACAATAGCAACCAGATCATCGCTTCGGTAATCTCCGGATCGGGGCCTCGCAACGCCAGAATCTGGCGTAACGCATCACGGGCCGCGTCGCGTTCTCCACTGGCCATTTTTCGTATCGCGCGGAAATACCAGTAATCGGGCGCCTGTGACATGATCGATGGCTGGGTCGATGACATTTCTTCCGCCAGCGATAGCCAATGATCAAGCTCTTCCCAATTTTTTCGCTTCCAGGAAAAAACCATCAGGCGCTGCAGATCTTCGACGCGCTTCAAACGATCCCATCCATAATGGGCTAGGCGCTCGCTTTTTTTATCGTCGCGATGACGCACCGCCAGACGCTGGAGGTTTTCCAGTATCCGCGCATCGTTTGGCCGCAACGTCAGTGCCTTTTCATAGGCTGTTTCCGCATAGGAATCCTTGCCCAATTGGCTGGCGACTCTGGCCAGCAACAGCCAATACGCTTCCGCGTAAGCCGGATCGGGCTGATCGGACTCACGCAACAATAATTCAAAACTTTTTTGCGTATCCCCTGCTTCTTCGTATAGCCGCGCCAGCGCCAATCTCTCACGGCCGCCTTGGGCCGCGGGCATTTCCTGGCGCACCGCGAGCGCCGCCTGGGGCCTGCCTTGAAGAACCAGCACTTCTTCCAATACCTTGAGCGTTTCCGGAGGATTGTGGAAACGTGAGGCATGATCGCGCAACTGCTGTTCCACATGCGAAGGTTGCGTGACGGCAAGGCCGGCGGTGACATAAGCCTCGGCTTCGGCGCCGGTCAACTTGCGCCGCGCCATGATGGCTTCCATCAACTGTACCACCGCCTGGTAATCGGGTTTTGCCTGGGCAAGCTCGAAAGCACGCGTCTCCGCCTCGTTATCGGCGCGTGCGCGAGCGAACGACAGCCATAACGCCAGGGCCTCATCGGAGTGCCCGGTCCAATCATAGATATGAGCGAGCAACCGATGACGATTGCTTCCTGGTACCAGCGAAGTTTTCAGACGCTCTGCGCGGGAAAGGCTTTCACCCAGCAGACCCATCGAAATCTGTAATCGCACAATGCGCTCGATGAGCGACCGATCGGCAGGCAATAGCGCGCTCGCTTCTTCCAGCCATCCCAGCGCATGCTCGTAGTCCCCGAGCGGCTCGGCAATGTTGGCCGCAAGCAGCAAAAGCTCCGCATCACTCCCTCCGCCGCTTTCGGTTCCGTTCCCGGAGTTGCCCAGTACCCGTACCGCAGCTTTCAACGTTTCCTGATCGATACCTGCCTGAAGATAGGCACGCAAACCTGACTTCGCAATCTCACGCTTTTTGTTCGGCGACCGCTCGAGTGGGAAGGCCTGGAAAAAATCCCGCGCGGCTAATCGGGGCTGGTTAGCCGCGATACGCTGCTTTGCAGCAAAGACAAGCCAGCCCGATTTTCGTTCGTCGCTTTCGTTCCGTATGAGCAGCAATTGCTCGAAAGTCTCGGCCAGGACCGAAGGTTCGGCGAACTGCTCCGCCAATGCAACAATCTGGTTTAACTCCCTTTCATTATGCGCACTATGCAGCAGCGAGGGAATAAGCTCGGTAATACGTGCGCGCAAAGATGATTCGATATCCTTGGCGGCATGCCGGTAAAGCTGTTGCAAAGCTAGCTTGAGCTCCGCCAGTTGGATTTCATGGGTCAGGTTTGATGCGGGAGCGCGTTTCAGCGGGTCAATGGCGACAACCGCTTCATCGGTCAGGCCTGCTTCCGTCAGTACCTGCACCAATGACAAGCGTAACGGAGCATTATTAGGATCGGACTGGACAAGAACCCGAAGATAAGCTACCGATAACGCATCTTTTGCAGACAGATTCGATGGATCCCTGAATGCAGGCTGACGCGGAAACAATACCCAGAAAACAACCAGGAGCACCGCGCTCATAAACATTAACGCCGGCGCATTCAATAATGATTCGCGCTGAGCTTCAACACGCAAGACTGAATTCCCCTGGAGCATTGATTTCCGGTATTGTATAAACCGAGTGCGAACCCTGTTGCCGGGGTGTCACTATTCTGCCGTCCACGCTCAGCGTACAGGGGCCGGAAACCACGAGGGTTAAATCCCCACGCGGCTCGAATAAAAGAGAAGCGGAGCCATTGGAATTAAGATGCCATGATTTTAGCGGTGCACTGGCGTCAACCAGCCGCAAACGAGGCGCCTTATCATAGGCGGCCTTGATAACGGCATAATTTCGCGCCAGGTAGATATAACGATCGGCATCCCGATCGGAATAGCCAACGATATCACTCGAAATTTCCGGAATAATTTCCGAAGCGGGTAATCGTACGGTCCTGAGCGCGTCACCGAAAAGCAGCCAGTCGCCATTCAGATCGCGCGCAACACTCGCCGTCTGAAAAGACCGCGCGCGCTGCGCATACTCATCGACCCAGACGCCAAGCACATTATCCTTTCTCTGTTCATCGGCAAGCTGGTTCAGAAGCTCCACTCCTCGAGCATTCAGCAGCGCATCGGCGTGAATCGATATGGACGAGATACGCAGCCTGCGCGCGAGATCGAGTTCTCGGTTCCAATCGCTGATTTTGCCAAAATTCAATGCTTCACCATACCAGAGCTGCGCAAATAATGGCTCGCCTACCAATGGAGTCAATACTTGCGTGCCCCACTGAGTAGGCCGCAGCACCGGAGAAAGATCCGCTAAAGACAATGCGCCGCTCTGCCAGCGCAAGCCCCCTCCGCCGTAGTGCGGCAGATTCGCTTTTTGCGCAACCGCCAGGACTGCCGGACCCGGTCTACCGTCACCGGACCAGATAAGGAACGAGGGACTGAGGGGCGCTACCGATTGCATAAAACCGACGGTTCCCGCAATCTCCCGCGTCATGTCGGCCGCATAGCCTTCCATGAATACACCATAGCGGTAAGGCTGCTCGTCGGCATCCGTTTTTCCTTCGAATATCCCCCAGTAAAAAGGGTGGCTATAGGTATGGCTTGCAAGCCGGACTTGCGGCATGGCCGCCAATTGCTGGAGCTTGCCGAGGTGATATTCGCTATCCACTTCAGCCTCGATGACGCCAAGTGTTACCGGGGCAGGATTTTTTCCGATCCATGCCTGAAGCCGGTCGATTGCTTCAACGCCATGCTCGTCTTTAGCAAACAGGCGGTCGCCACGTACCTCGATAATGCCCAGCCGGCGCCCATTCTCGGTCGTCAGATCAAATATGGGCTGGGTTGGCAGGCGCAGCGCAGCCTTGAAAAAAGTAAAAGGGTCCAGCAGCCATTCATGCCTGCCCGATGCGCTCTCGCTTATCACATGCGGGTTCAGGGCGTATCCTCCCCACGGGCCAACGGCAACCGGGTGAAACAGCTTGCCTCCCTCGTCGCTCAAGGTCAACCATGCTTTCCCGGCGGCAGGAACACGAACGTCGGGGGTCCCGCTACCCACAATGGGCGCTGCAGCGGGACGTCCCAGCCGCTCGTGCGCGGCGCTGAGCTTAAGTGACTCCGTGGTTGGCTGCAGCGCCCCTTCATAATTGACAATACCCTGGCAGGCTACGCCAGCAGGCAAATGGCCCATGAATAACACTGGCAAACCCGCATCGACCTCGAATTTCAAGCGAGCGCAAAGGCTTTCGTATCGACCCAGCCTGTCCTCAGTCAGCCATATAATGACACCAGCATATCTCCCGATAAGCGGCTCAATAGGCAGGGGAAGCTGATCGACATACCAATAGTCGAGCGCCAGGCCGAGATGCTCCAGCGGCATCGCAGCATGCCTGAACAACTCCTGATCCATTTGTTGAGAGGGTGTGCCGCTTACGACAGCCAGCAATTTACGTGGCGCCAAACGCAGGCGCCCCTGGCCTAGCCAGGTTAGATCACCGTTGGCAACCCACGGCATAAATCCGAGTTTGACGATCTCGCGTGCCGTTTTTTCGGCTTCGGCCCAATTGCCCGGCTCGACATAATCCAGCACGGTGATGGGAACGCTGAATTCTTTTTGCGCACGGATCAGCTGGTTAAGAAGCCATTGCCTATTTTCTTCCTTGGTCGGAGCATGCTTGCCGGTAACTGGGTCAAAACCGTGAAAAAGCGATTCCGCAACCATACCATCTGCATACTGGCTGGCACGGTCCAGTACCTCGAATCCACGATTGAGAATGAGCTTGCAACCAGGAAAGCGCCGCTTTATTTCCGCGAGCAGCGCAACCAGCCCTTTCTCCTGTTCAGCGCGTTGCTTGCCTTCGCTTGTTACAATCAGGTAGCTGTCGACGGTATCGAGAAAAAATGCGCGGTACCCCTCGCGCCACAAACGGTCGAAATGCTGCTCCAGCAGGTATTCGTGCCAACCGGGGTCTGTCATATCCATGATAAGGCTATTCCATGCGGGATTGACGCCGATCGACCACTTCGTTTTGATGCGGTCCATATCCTCGCTATTGCGCGCAATCTCACCGAATGAAACATAGGCGAATATCAGCGAATCCAGATTCAGCAACGCTGTTTTCTCGTGTGGCAAAATCTGGCTTGGTTGAATGACGATCTGATCGAAATGACGCAGGTCTTCGATCGGCGGGCGGCTTCCGTAGTAGAATGCGATGTCGCGCTGCTCCAGTGTGTCGGCAGATACGGCCGGTGCCATGACCATCAATAGAAACAAACAATAAAAGAAATTACGGTGGAGCGACATTTCGCTTTTGAACATTTTTCGTTTATTTCCGGTAGCATCGGGGAGGGAGAGCGGGAATGGAGAGAAATGAAACGGCAACTGGCACTCCATCTCTCCCGCCACTAAATATAGGCAAAACACGTTACGGTATATCGGTTAGCGAAACTCATTGAGATATTAATGATGTTGCGCTGGCTCTGCCGGAAGCATGTCCCGGCGGCCTTGCCGACAGCGTCATCTAGGCGGTATCGTTCCGATCTTTGCCGATTGTCGCTGATAAAGAATGCCAATCATAATCCAACGATGCGCATACTACTCCGGATAGAAAGCCCCGTTACGGAGCACTCCGCGCGCCCATTCATGCTCGATGTGGAGTCTCAGTGGCTGGCAACGAATAAAATATCCAGTTACATGGCGCTTCAGTTATTCATTAAATAAGGCAGTGGCATGATCTCCAGCGGGGGGCCATCCGAAGACTTCCAATGAATTTTACCGGCCTCGACACTGCTTGTCTGTATCACAGCTAACACATCGAATTTTCCCTCGGACTCGGGCGCGAGTGCTGCATTGACTATCATGCCGCTTGATTGTTCCCCCATGTCTTTGCTGAACAACTCATCTCCGGCGACAACGGGTGCAATCCGTGTTGCCGAGTTTGCAAATGATGCCGCCATAGGCTGGATACTGGCAAGAAACATGCGACGCTTGATTTTACCCAGATACTGCGTACGGGCAACGATTTCCTGACCAGGATAACAGCCTTTCTGGAAACTTACTCCGCCGATCACCTCCAGATTCACCATTTGCGGTATGAATTGTTCCTGGGTGGCAGCGGTGATCATGGGAATACCGGATTTTATTTCCAGCCAGTCCCAACAGGATGCCCCTACAGGCATGACGTGCTGGCTCAAGCGCTCCCACACCGTGGGCGCCCATTCCGGGACGATAACGAGTTCAAAACGCTCTTGCGCAAGACGGATGGCGCGTCCCTGCTGACCATGAATCACTTCCAGAGGCGAGTCGGGAACTCTGCCCAGAATTTCCCGTACCAACGTTTCGGCGGGGCTTCCGGCCAAGCCGAGGCGCACCATCCCATCACTGCGATCGGCCAACTTGACTTTGGCGCGCAGGACATACATGGAAAGCCGGTTCTGTATGGCGGCTTGCAACGCCGACGGTAATTGCATGACATAGCCGCCGCTATCATGCCATATCAGAAAACTTGCCAGCATCCTGCCTTTTGGGTTGCAATAACTCCCATAAAGCGCGGCGCCAGCGCCGGTGGAAGGGGTGATCGCTCTGACGTCGCAGCTCAACTGCCCCTGAAGAAAAGACTGGGCGTCATCACCCGTAAAATGAATCAGGCCGAAGTGCGACAGATCAGCCAGTACCGTACCGGAACGCATACTTCCCAACTCGGCGGCGGCATTACCGTAGTTAACGACGCGACCATCCTCAATGACGGCGTTACAGCTTAGCAGATAGGACTGCCATGTGGGATTCATGCAAGCACTGTAGAGTGAAGGACGATCAATTATACGACCAGTACGCGGTCCGGATAAACGGCTAATTGCCGGAAGTGCGATAATCGCGCCATGATTGCTCCTTCATCCCTTTCATCCTCCCTGCTCATTATCCAACTGAAATCCTCCATGCGCCTGGCTGTAATGCTGAGTTTTGCCCACTTTTCGGCTATTGGCCTGCTGTGGCCGTTGATGATGCCGATAGCTGCCAAACTGATAGGTACCGCAATATTAGTGTTCAGCCTTGTTTTCTATATAAGGCGCTACGCATTATTACGTTCGCCGCAATCGGTGATAGGCCTTGAGCTGTCGGATGAAATGATTTGCACACTTGAATTGCGGCAAGGGATGCGAATTCCCTGCACCCTGCTCGGCAGCAGCTTTGTTGCGCCTTATCTGACAGTGCTCGAACTGAAGCCGCTAAAAATCCTGGCGCTACCCAGGACTCCAATTTTCCCGGCTTCCCCGATTTTCCCGAAACCGCCACGAATATCTTCCGCACGCAGCGTAGTGATTCTACCCGACGGAATAGACGCCGAGGGATTCAGGCAACTGCGGGTACTGCTACGGTGGAAATGGAAAGACCCCGCCTGAAGGCATTCGTCGCTCCTCTCCATCTTCAAGACTTTTTATTTCCTATACGCCCCAGCGTCAATTTCTCTGTATCTGATCGAGCACTCCGCCTTGGGCAAAATGTATCTTCCCGGCTTGCCGCCAGCCGCCAAAAGCTTCGTCAATAGTAAACAACTTGAGAGCAGGAAACACGTTTGCATACTTGGCTCCCACCTGTTCGTCACGGGGACGATAGTAGTGCCTGCCAGCGATATCCTGTGCCTGGGGAGTGTAAAGATATTCAATATAGCCGGCGGCAACATCGCGCGAATTATTCCTGGCGGCCACCGGACTAGCCACACTGACGGTGGGCTCACCCGCTATCGACACGGAAGGTATGACAATTTCAAATTTATCCACCCCAGTGCCGGTCCTGCTTAACAGATGCGCTTCATTTTCCCATACCAGCAGGACGTCGCCGATACCGCGCTCGACGAAATCGGCGATAACTGGCGATTTGACGTTGGCAAACAATCTTCGGACGAACGCAAGCGCGGTTTCCTCGCTGCTGCCGGGTTGCCTGAGCGCATATCCCCACGCCGCGAGATAATTCCAGCGGCCATTTTCAGAAATCTTCGATTGGGCGTGACCACTTCTATGCCGGGACGGGAAAGATCGCCCCAATCGATCAATTCCTTGGGGTTTCCCTGGCGCACCAGAAATACAATGGTCGAAAAATAAGGTGATACGTGCGCAGAACCGGTGGACGCGTTTTGCAATAGTGCTCGATCCAACGAAGGTGCAATAAACCGTTTTTTTTCATGCAGCTTATTTGCATCATAAGCCAGGACGAGCGTGGGGACGGCAAGACCATCGAGTACGGCACGGACAGGTTTCCCCGATTTAGTCTGCGCCAGTCCGATGCGGACGTCCACACCAGTCCGTGCTTTCCAGTGAGCGGCAAATGCGTCGTTCAAATCTGCATACAGTTCCCTGGCGGGGTCGTGAACGATATCATGGGACAGGGTATGCAGTGCAGCATATGCGGCACCCAGGCTGACCAAGGATATCAATGCAATAACAGCGGTATGAGATTTATGGGAATTAAAGAAAGACATTTTGAGTTCCTCCATGCTGATAGCAGGAAAGAAATCTAGCATTCATCTTCCTTCCATCAAACCAAGAAAATGTGCTTAACTTATCAGGCGATATCCATAAACGTCGACGTGCAGATACCTCCGGCCCGCCTCACCCTCTTCCTCCTGCCGAAATCGACGGGCGCTCCCCAGTACAAGCTGACTCCAGCGCAGCAATGCTTCGGCGCCAATAATCCGTCCGCTCTGCACATCTATGCCGTGAGTAAGGACGCGTTATCCATAAAAGTGATAAGCAAATAAAATGTTATTGGTTCCCTGCATACCTGACAGCTGGTAAGTTCAGCTCTGTAACTGTTTTCTCCTTTGCTATTCTTCGTGGCGCCGGCCGCATCAGCTGGCGCCTTTCTTTATCCCAATCCCGGCAATACACGCCAGGCTATTGTTTCAATTAATAAATAATTCATTATTCCGAACCACTGGATCTAAACCGCCTGGGGAAATGTTGATAGGGAACAGAGGTTTCACAAGCAGTGCAGGCGAATTAAGGGAAGCCGGCTTCTCGAAATTCGCCGTAGCGTGCGGCCAATGGTTGATAAATCCCGGGCACCGCAATGTGCGATGCAATCCCATCATTCAAAAATTAATATGAAAATTCAGTATAAGCTAATAATAATCTGCTATATATAATATAGTAGCTTACTCGTCCGGTCATTTGAACCGGTACCTCTTACTCACCCACCCAACAAGGAGACATAAATGGCAGATATTCATCAAGGCCACACCGCGCTTGGCGACGTGGCGGCACGCACGCTTGCCAATGCCACTAAAACCGTTCCTCAGTTGCGGCTTATTACGCCACGCTGGCTTGTTCACTTACTGCATTGGGTACCGGTCGAAGCCGGTATTTATCGCGTCAACAAGGTAAAAGACCCCGATAAGATTGCAGTGGACTGCTCAAACAAGGATGAGCGCGAACTACCCAATACGTTCGTGGACTACGAGGAATGGGGACGCGAGTATGTATTGAGTGCGGTAAATACCGTAGTGGACGTTCATACCCGCGTTTCCGATCTATATAGTAGCCCGCACAACCAGATTCACGAGCAGGTACGCCTGACCATTGAAATCGTCAAGGAGCGCCAGGAAAGAGAGCTGCTGAATAACAAAGAATATGGTCTACTTAATAATGTAAATGACTTCATGAGGGTAAAAACGCGGACGGGCGCCCCCACCCCAGATGATCTCGACGAACTAATTGCGCGCGTATGGAAAGAGCCTGCCTTCTTCCTGGCGCATCCACTGGCGATTGCCGCGTTCGGCCGCGAATGCACGCGCCGAGGCGTGCCGCCTCCGACCATCACGCTGTTTGGTTCGCAGTTCCTTACCTGGCGCGGACTCCCCCTCGTACCCTGTGACAAGATCGATGTGATCAAGGGGAAGACCTCCATCCTATTGCTGCGCACGGGAGAAAGCCGCCAGGGCGTTGTCGGGTTGTTCCAACCGGGCTTGGCGGGCGAACAAGGCATGGGACTCTCGGTGCGTTTCATGGGCATCAATCACCAGGCTATTGCTTCCTATCTTATTTCCCTGTATTGCTCACTGGCGGTGCTGACTGAAGATGCTCTTGGCATACTCGAAAATGTCGACGTGGGCAAATATCATGAGTACAAGTGATCCGTTGACCCCGGGCGTAGAGGGCTTGGGCGGCGCGCCCGGCTATTTACCGGATATAAATGAACTTACGCGCCTGGCAAACGCGATGTTCTCGGCACCGCCGGGAGTGGAACGGATTTCCGGCATTCCGTCCGGCATCAGCACCGGGATGTCCCCGGCGCCTTCCTCCGGAAATCCCTACGACGTTCATCATTCGCGAGCCGCTGCACCCATCCCGGAATCCGGCATGCACACCGCGCCTTCTTTCGGGGCACCTTACGGGATTCCTCACTCAAGGGCCGCTGCACCTGTCGTGGAATCCGACATGAGCACCGAGCGCAGTTTCGAGACACCTTACAACGTTCCTCATTCGAGAGCCGCTTCGCCCGTCCCGGAATCCGGCATGCGCACCAAGCCTCCTTTTGGTGCACCTTACGGGAACCCTCATTCGGCAACTGCAGCGCCCCATCCACAATCCGTACCCCCGCCTGGAGCCTCATCCGGAATTCCCCAATACGCTCCACATTCGGCAGCAGCCGTACCTGATTCAAGGTCCGTGGCCCCCTCGGCAACGCCCCTCGGTTCTTACTACACTGCCCCCTATTCGGCTGGAACAGCCCAAGCACTGAAGATTCCCGCACTCGGCGCGGATCTTCCCTACGCTGATACGTTTGCCGCGTTCTCTCTGCCGCTTCCCCCGGACCTGAATGCCCCGCTTGCCTTATTGCCGCCCGGCAGCGTACCCGGCATACACGTCGCTCCCTCGGCAGGCACGGCCGCTTTACCCCCCAATCCGGTTAGCGGGTCGCCCTCGTTCTACTTCCTTGACCAGGCCATCCCGTTTGGCGGCGCTGCCCGCACCGGGCAAGTATCACAGATTGCAGCGGCCCACCCTGCATTTGATGCCCACGCCGTGCGGCGCGACTTTCCGATCCTGAGGGAATTGGTAAACGGCCGTCCTCTGATCTGGCTGGACAATGCCGCCACCACGCAAAAACCGCAGTCCGTGATCGATCGCCTTTCGTACTTCTACCAGCACGAGAACTCCAACATCCACCGCGCAGCGCATGAACTGGCGGCGCGGGCCACCGATGCTTATGAGGAATCCCGGGAAAAAGTGCGCCGCTTCCTCAATGCCTCATCCACGGAAGAGATCATCTTTCTTAGAGGCACAACGGAGGCGATCAATCTTGTCGCGCAGAGCTGGGGCCGGCAAAATGTCAACGAAGGGGACGAGGTCGTGATCACCTGGCTGGAACATCACGCCAACATTGTGCCCTGGCAGACGCTTTGCAATGAAAAGGGTGCGAAGCTGCGCATCGCCCCGGTGGACGATGATGGCCAGATACTGCTGGATGAATATCAGAAGCTGCTCGGCTCGCGTACGAAGCTCGTGTCGTTCTCACAGGTTTCGAACGCCCTCGGCACTGTTACCCCGGCTCGCCAGATGATTGAAATGGCTCACCGTGTTGGCGCGCGCGTGCTGGTGGACGGCGCGCAATCCGTCTCGCACATGCGCGTGGATGTGCAGCAACTCGACTGCGACTGGTTTGTTTTTTCCGGTCACAAGGTGTTCGGTCCCACAGGCATCGGTGCCCTGTTCGGCAAACTGGATTTGCTCAATAACACCCCGCCCTGGCAAGGCGGCGGCAATATGATCCAGAATGTCACCTTCGAGAAAACGACCTATCATGGCGCGCCCGCGCGTTTCGAGGCGGGCACCGGTAATATTGCCGATGCCGTGGGACTCGGTGCCGCAATCGACTATGTGGAACGTATTGGCATCGATAACATAAGCCATTACGAGCACGACCTGCTGGCCTATGCAACGCGAGGCCTCCATACCGTTCCCGGTCTGCGGCTCATCGGCACGGCCCCGGACAAAGCCGGGGTGTTGTCGTACGCGCTGAAAGGATTTACTACCGAAGAGGTGGGTGGCGCGTTGAATCGAGAAGGCATTGCGGTGCGTGCGGGTCATCACTGCGCGCAGCCTATCCTGCGGCGTTTTGGCCTTGAAACCACAGTACGGCCGTCGCTGGCAATGTACAATACCCATGCAGATGTCGATACACTGGTCGCTGCGTTGCATCGCCTCCAAGGCGGCCGCTACAATTATTGAACGGGGCGCAATACAAGAAAATTTACACAATAAATCCAAGAGCTGAAACCTGCGCCATGTCCTATGGAACATGGGCGGGTTTTATTATTTATCAATCCCCGCATTCAGACACGATGAATTTTCAGCAGCTACGCATTATCCATGAAACAGTCCGGCAAAATTACAACTTGACGGAAGCGGCGAATGCCTTGTTCACTTCTCAATCCGGCGTCAGCAAGCACATTAAGGACTTGGAAGATGAATTAGGTGTGGAACTCTTCGTGCGCAAGGGCAAAAGGTTGCTCGGACTGACGGACCCTGGCAGGGAGTTGGTGAAAATCGTAGAGCGCATCCTGCTGGATGCTAAAAACGTCAAGCGCCTGGCCGAACAATTCAGCAATCAGAAGCAGGGACGATTAACCATCGCGACCACGCATACGCAAGCACAATATGCGCTGCCATCGGTGGTGACGCGATTCAAAAAGGCATTTCCGAGCGTGCATCTCATCCTGCATCAGTCGAGCCCTGCAGAAATTGTCTCAATGCTGCTCGACGGCGTTGCGGATATCGGTATTGCCACCGAAGCGCTGGAAAGCATCACCGAATTGGCGTCTTTCCCCTATTATTCATGGCATCACGCAGTGATTGTGCCGCATGGTCATCCTCTGGAATTGGTGCAACCGCTCACGCTCGAAGCGATCGCCGATTTTCCGGTCATCACTTACCATGAGGGCTTCACCGGACGGGGAGGAATCGACGAGGCGTTCGCAAAGGCAGGAATAATGCTTGACATCGCGATGTCGGCACTTGATGCTGATGTCATCAAAACTTACGTCGAGCTTGGGCTGGGAGTGGGCATTGTTGCCTCGATGGCATTCAATCCGGCGCGGGATATGCAGCTCAAGCTGCTCGACAGTTCACACCTGTTCGAGAAAAATACCACAAATATCTCTGTCAGGCGCGGCCACTACCTGCGCGGATACGCTTACCGCTTCATCGAGCTTTGCCTCCCGTCGCTGACCGAGGCAGCTATACGCTCGGGCGTCAAACCGGAGGTGGATGTAGAATTCGACGCCTGAACTGCCGGCTGAAATCGAGAAATCATACGCCGATTCCCTCATTCGGATTATTTTCCGGCTTTCACGGACTATACTTTCCAGCCACTCCCATTCTCAAAGCATACATACCAAACAACCTGTGCGCCCACATTCATAACAAGGAATTTTCCGGAAAGATTGTTTATCCAGAATCAGGTAGCTGCCTACTCATTTAATAGATCAATATTATGATTAATAACAATATTCCATATTATTTGACGCTCACTTCTTTGGGTGAAGCCGCTACCAGCTACCAGATTTATAATGATGAGTAGCGTATCCTTCTTGCCGGAAAAGGTTATAACGATTATCGGTGCCGGCTACAGCGGCGTTCTCACTGTCGTTAATATCCTTCGTCAGACTCCAGGAACCCAGGTCAGCATCATTCTTATTGACCGCAATACCCGGCCGGGGCGTGGACTCGCTTACCGTACGTGGAACGATAATTTCCTGCTGAATGTACCCGCTGGCAATATGAGCGCGTTGACAGATGATCCCAATCATTTCGTCCAGTTTTGCCAGGATATAGATCCGGCTTTCAACGCCGGCACTTTTGTTTCGCGGCGGCTCTATGGCGACTATCTGGAATTCATCCTGCGGCAGGAAACTGAGCGTAACAGCGAAACCTTGCTCGAGAAAATACATGGCGAAGCGATCGCTGTTCGTCAGCAACCTGGCATCAACACTTACCAGGTCGACCTGGCGGATGGACGGAGTATCCGATCCGACCAAGTGGTTCTGGCACTCGGCCATTTCGCTCCCGAAGATCCCGCTCCAGCTGCCAAAATTTACGAAACCGGAGCTTACATAAGCAATCCTTGGGATTCTGCAGCACTGGAACGTATTCATGAAGATACACCGGTGGCGCTTCTGGGCGCAGGCTTAACAGCCATTGATGTCTTGTTCCGGCTTACCAGTAATAGTGATACAAGGAAAATCTACCTCATTTCTCGCCGAGGGCTGCTTCCGCAGTCCCACCGTTCCCATCCGAAAGCACCGGTAGCAAAAGGATTTCCGTCTTTTCTTGAAAATTTGCCGCCTACTGTTCACGCCTATCTCCATGCGCTGCGTCTGGAAATCAAGAAAGAGGCTGCTCAAGGGGGAGACTGGCGTGACATTATCAACATGCTGCGACCCCATACGCCCGAAATATGGCGCCGTTTTTCAGTGGAAGAACGGCAGAAGTTTCTTTCTCGCGTTGTACCCTACTGGGATATCCATCGGCATCGTCTCGCACCAGCGGCACACTTACGCCTGAGCGGCATGCTCAAATCCGGACAGGTTGAAGCAATCGCGGGTTATGTCCAGGACTACAAAATGCATGGTGAAAAAATATCAATTGCGATAAGAGAGCGGCATACGGGACGTAGCAGAGAACTGGATGTAGGCCAGGTGGTTAACTGCACTGGCCCAAACTGTAATATCGCCAGGATAACGGTACCGCTGATCGTGCAGTTGAGAAATGAGGGATACTTGAAACAGGATCCAAATAAACTTGGGTTCGAGATGAATGCTCGTTACCAGGTGATCAATCACCAAGGCCATCCGGCGAGAGACCTCTTCTATGTAGGACCGATGCTGAAAGCCCGCTACTGGGAGGCGATTGCCGTTCCCGAGCTGCGGGCACATATTCGGCATTTGGTGGAAGCTCTAAAAAATTAAAAATACTGGACCTTTCTTCCGGGCAGATCATCCGGTACTACTTGCTGTTTGAACCTGAATCCGGCAGTTGACCGTTCATTTATCAATTCAACACCATGACCCGCAATAATTCTTGGGTTCACTTGACATGGGTGAGTTCGTACTGGACATCTTCCCCCAAAAACCCGCCGCTCTGGTGATTCCATAGCCGCGCATAGAGGCCATCGGAGGCTATAAGGCTTTGATGATTGCCTTCTTCCACGATGCGGCCCTTATCGATCACGATCAGGCGATCCATCGCCGCAATGGTCGACAGGCGATGTGCTATTGCGATCACCGTTTTACCTTCCATCAACCGATACAAACTCGACTGGATTGCCGACTCCACTTCGGAGTCCAGTGCGCTGGTTGCTTCATCAAGCAAGAGTATGGGCGCATCTTTCAGCATAGAGCGGGCTATCGCAATCCGCTGGCGCTGGCCGCCAGAAAGCTTTATGCCACGCTCACCTACGTGCGCATCATAGCCTTTACGTCCCATGGGATCGCTCAAGCCTACAATGAAGTCATGCGCTTCGGCCCGTTTCGCGGCAGCTATCATATCCGCATCCGTGGCATCGGGACGGCCATACAAGATATTATCCCGCACCGAACGATGCATAAGCGATGTATCCTGGGTAACCATGCCGATATTGGCACGCAAACTGTTCTGAGTCACATACTTGATATCCTGCTGGTCGATCAATATGCGTCCCTGCTCGACGTCATAAAACCTGAGCAGCACATTGACAAGCGTCGACTTGCCTGCGCCCGAGCGGCCCACCAATCCAATTTTTTCACCCGGCCTGATATGCAATGAAAGACGGTCTATCACCGGTGTATTTCCGCCATAACAAAAGAATACCTCCTCGAACCGGATATCGGCATGCGTGATCCGGAGCGGCTTGGCGTCCGGATAATCGGTTACGAGATGCACGCGCGATAAAGTGCTAATGCCGTCCCGCACCGTACCAACGTGTTCAAATAGCGAAGCCATTTCCCACATGACCCAATGAGACATGCCATTCAGCCTTAGCGTCATTGCACCGACGGCGGCAACCGCTCCAACTCCCACCTGACCCTCAGTCCACAACCACAACGCCGTGCCGACCGAACTGATAATAAGAATCGCCCCCATGATCTGATTGACGATTTCAAAGCTGGAGACAAGCCGCATCTGGCTATGAACTGTTTGCAGAAACTCCTGCATGGCCGACCTCGCATAACCGGCTTCCCTGCCGGCATGCGAGAAAAGTTTTACGGTAGCAATATTCGTATAGGCATCGCTGATACGCCCCGTCATAAGAGAACGGGCATCGGCCTGGGATTGGGAAACCTGGCTCATCCGTGGTACAAAAAACCGCAATGCCAGAATATAAAGAACAAGCCATCCAACAAAAGGTATCAGAATCCATGGATTGAGATTACCCACCACTGCAATCAGCGTAAGAAAGTAAATCGTTACATAAACGAGGATATCCCCCAAAATGAAGCAGACATCACGTAGCGCAAGTGCGGTTTGCATAACCTTGGCGGCTACCCGCCCGGCAAACTCATCCTGATAAAAATTCATGCTCTGATTAAGCATCATCCGATGGAAATTCCAACGTAGCCGCATCGGAAAATTTCCTCCCAACACTTGATGTTTTACGAGGTTTTGTATTCCGACCAAAGCCGGACTGATTGCCAGTAATGCCGCAAACAAAAGGAGCATATGCCGTTCCTGCTCCCATAAAAGGGAGGGTGGCGTATCATTCAGCCAGTCGATGACTTTTCCCAATATGGCAAACAACAATGCTTCAAAGGCGCCTATGGTTGCCGTAAGCAGGGTCATCGCAACGATATAGCGCCGTACCCCGCTGGTGGCTTCCCATACAAAAGCCAGAAAGCCCGTTGGAGGAATCCTGTCCGCGGTGTCGGGATAAGGATAGACCAGCCTTTCAAAATAACTGAACATTTAAATCATCCGAAATCGGTTTTAATCGCAAAGCTTCTGATTCTGATCAACAAGTCGACGAGCGCATTAAACTTGATATTTGACTGATGTCTGTTACATTTAAAATGGAACCGGACATCATGAGCACGGCGGGTTCTGAAACTGGAATAAAACATACAATACCACTGATGCTCGAACGCTGACATGCAAGGCGACGCTCATCGCCGCACGTCCGCACCATCCGGAAGAAAATCCGATGGCTGCGATTAAACAACATAAACCCGGAGAATCCTAGTGCCCGGCGCGTATGCACACCTCACCCTGGTCAACCTGATCAGAGAACCCGCCCGGCTCGAAAAGTAGGGTTTTATGCCGGAGGCAATCGTGCCGGTACTGGATTATTTCCGCTTTTGCGAACTCGGTGCGGTCAGTCCGGACTATCCTTACCTGGATATCAGTCACCGCGATGCTGCGCCCTGGGCGGATCGGATGCATTACGAAAGTACCGGCGACATGATCAAGGCCGGAATTGACCAGATCAGAAACCTTGACGGCGCATCGCAGCAAAAAGCATTTTCCTGGCTGCTGGGATATGCCAGTCACGTCGTCACGGATGTGACCATTCACCCGGTGGTTGAACTGAAAGTAGGGGTGTATCAGGAAAACAAGGGCAGACATAGAATCTGCGAAATGCATCAGGATGCGTATATCTTTCAGCGGCTGAATTTGGGTGAGATAGGTTTGGCCGAACACCTGGACTCGGGAATCTGGAGGTGCTGCGACAAACCCGACAGCGGAAAGCTCGACCCCGTCATCGTCTCTGTCTGGCAAGGCATGCTCAAGATCTGTTACCCGGACATTTATCAATCCAACCCCCCGGTTGTCGATAATTGGCATGGCTCATTCAAGTTCATTGTCGACAAAGCGGAAGAAGGGGGTGCGCTACCACCTTTTGCGCGCCATGTCGCCGTCAATATCGGCCTGACTTACCCGGCTGTTGCCGATATCGATAACCAATATATTCAAGGGCTGGCCACCCCTGCCGGAACAATGAGCTACGACCGGATATTCGACCGGGCAATGGAAAACGTCCTCACCATCTGGTCATCCATTGCCGCTGCGGTATTCGAAAATGACAGCACATATCGGACAGCAATAGCCAACTGGAACCTGGATACAGGAAAAGACAGCAGCGGAGGCTACGGCTTCTGGAACCGGGGAAACTCCTAGCATGATCATAGCCAGAAGCAGCGTGGCCGTTGCTATTATTATCTCTATCCTGACGGGTTGTACATCCAGCCCCAAACAGCCTCGTCCCAAGGAAATGTATAGTCAGGCCTCCGCGCTGACCAAGCTGTCAGCCGCGGTGGAATCCACCGTCCGTTACAAGAATCCGCCGTCTGAACTTGGCGAAAGCGAATTGCTGGTGCTGGCGACCCGGCATGATCCGGTACTGCTGGAAAATTTCAAAAACTATAAGGTTAGAGTGTTGCGCGAGGCACGCCATTCGGTCGTGCTGGTTTGCGATGCATCCGGCACCCGTGCTCTGTTAGAAGATGCCGGATGCACTGGCCCTATGGATCGCGAACGCTGGAAAGATAAACCGGAGCCATGCGAATTCTCGATCGATACGAGAGTGGTTTGTGGCGGAGATTGAATACACTTGCAATAGTGTCCATTTGCAAGAGCGCCCGCACGGGACCATCCGGCGAACAATTTGGCTATATGCGAACTCCCATACCTGTATGCAACATGAACGATATGTGCAATCGCAATCATTCTTCTTGGACGGCGTATGCTCCCCAGCGAATCAGCGCATCGCAATGACGAATTCATCTTGAAGCGTTGGTACATGAGCAAGCGCCAGCCTGGTGAAGAGGCAATAATCACGAAAAAGGTGAATGAATGGAACTCGAATTAAGAGACAAATCGGCTTTGGTTACCGCTTCGTCCGGCGGCATAGGGCTGGAAATTGCTCGATCATTGGCTGCCGAGGGTGCAGAAGTCATCGTCAATGGCAGGAATCGGCACAACGTTGACATAGCCATTTCGGATATCCTGGACAGCCATCCTGGCGCGAAGCTGATTCCGTTGGTTGCTGACAATGGCACAGCGACGGGTTGTGAACAAACCATCGGTGCACTTCCGCAGGTGGATATTCTCATCAATAACCTGGGTATTTACGAGGCGGTAGATTTCTTCACCGAAACCGATGCAGACTGGCAAAGATTTTGAAGTCAACATTATGAGCGGTGTGCGCCTGGCTCGCCATTACCTCAAGCATATGTTGAACAGAAACTATGGAAGAATCGTTTTTATCTCAAGCGAGTCGGGTATTAGCCCTGCTCCGGAAATGGCACACTACAGCGCAACGAAAACAATGCAGCTCAGTATATCCCGCTCACTCGCAGAATTGACCAAAGGGACAAAGGTGACTGTCAATTCAGTTTTGCCGGGACCGACGCGCACGCAGGGCGTAGAGCAATTTATTCACGATGTATATCCTGATATTCCCTTGGAAGAAGCAGAGAAAAAATTTATGTCGAACAATCGTCTCAGCTCGCTGATCGCACGTCTCATCAACCCTGCTGAAATTGCGGATGTAGTGACTTTCATAGTCAGCGAGCGCGCCTCGATAATGAATGGTTCATCCATTCGTGCCGAGGGTGGCGTGCTAAAAACAGTTCTCTGATTGGGATGGGTAGTATACGAACGCGTATCACGGGTCGCCCCGAATCGGCATTACCGCTTCAAAACCGTATCCCCTGCTTCCGGTAACAGCTCCGGGTAATCCCGGCTGTAGTGCAAACCCCGGCTTTCATGGCGCAGCAAAGCGCTTTCCACGATCAAGTCGGCGGTATCCACAAGATTACGCAGTTCCAGCAGATCGCTGGTTACGCGGAAGTTGGCGTAATACTCGTTGATTTCCTCATGCAGCAACTGGATGCGGTGCTGCGCACGCTGCAAACGCTTGGTAGTGCGCACGATACCGACATAACTCCACATGAAACGCCGCAGTTCATCCCAGTTATGCGAAATGACGACTTCCTCATCGGCATTGGTAACGCGGCTTTCGTCCCACGGCAATAGCTCGATGGCGGATTCGAAACGTTGGCCGATGATATCTTCAGCCGCCGCCTGCCCGAATACCAGGCATTCCAGCAGCGAGTTGCTCGCCAGGCGATTGGCGCCATGCAGGCCGGTGTGGGCGGTTTCGCCAATCGCATAAAGGTTTTCCAGATCCGTCTTGCCATTCCAGCCGGTAACGACGCCGCCGCAGGTGTAGTGCGCGGCAGGCACAACAGGAATGGGTTGCCGGGTGATATCTATCCCGAATTCCAGGCAGCGGCTATAAATGTTGGGGAAGTGTTCCTTCAGGAAATCCGCTGGCTTATGGGAGATGTCGAGATAAACGCAATCGAGTCCACGTTTCTTCATTTCAAAATCGATTGCACGGGCGACGATGTCGCGCGGCGCAAGTTCCGCCCGCTGATCGTGCCAGAGCATGAAGCGCGAGCCATCGGGAAGTTTCAGCACCCCCCCCTCGCCTCGCACCGCCTCGCTGATCAGGAATGATTTGGCATGAGGGTGGTAAAGACAGGTAGGGTGAAACTGAATGAATTCCATGTTGGCCACGCGGCAGCCGGCGCGCCAGCCCATGGCGATGCCATCGCCGGTGGCGGTATCGGGATTGGTGGTGTAGAGATAAACCTTGCCGGCGCCCCCGGTAGCCAGGACCGTGTTACGGGCAGCAATGGTATTGACCTTGCCCGCAGCCTTGTCCAACACGTAAGCACCATAGCAGCGATTACCGTTCTTGCCGGCATGGGGCGCGGAGTGGACTAATTTGGCGCCAGTAACGAGATCAACGGCAACATGATGCTCAAGCACGGTAATATTCGGATGAGTACGCGCCTTTTCGCTCAGGGTCTGTTGCACCGCCTGACCTGTCATATCTGCAGCGTGAATGACGCGCCGCACGCTATGCCCGCCTTCCCGCGTTAAATGGTAACCTGTTTCGCTGCCATGCTCCCGGGTAAATGGTACGCCTTGGGTGATAAGCCATTGAATCGCCCGGGGGCCATTTTCCACGACGTAGCGTGTAACCTCCTCGTTGCAGAGACCCGCGCCAGCAATAAGCGTATCCCGGATATGGGCCTCGGGCGAATCTTCTTCCGATAGCACCGCGGCAATCCCCCCCTGAGCCCAGCCGCTGGCGCCGTCAAGCAACGCCTGCTTTGTGACGACGCCTACCTTTTTGCTTTTTGCCAGATGAAGCGCAAGGGTGAGGCCGGCCAGACCGCTGCCGATAATCAGCGTATCGAAATGGAGCTGCGGTATCCGGATTTGCATTGATTTTGTTTCCTGAGAACCAGAAATGATAACAGACTCATAATGTAACCGGGTCTTCATCCAGTCTTTGCGTAATAACCACGTTTTCAAGTGAACTAATTTATAGTGCCTGTTGTCTCTTGCTACAGACCAGCCACTGTACGCCTCGCGCATTCCCCGATGGCCCATCGAACGGGTATACTTGGGCAGCTATGTCATAACGTAGCAATCCAAATATAAATCATAATATTCAGGGGTCAGGCGGGGATGGGTGACCGGGAAATCGATCAGCAGCTCGTGGAGCGCGCGCAACGTGGCGACAAACAGGCATTCGATCTGCTGGTGGTCAAGTATCAACGCAAACTGGCGCGATTGCTGTCGCAGTTTATCCGCGATGCAACCGAGGTGGAGGATGTGACCCAGGAAGCCTTTATCAAGGCTTACCGTGCGTTACCGTCGTTTCGGGGTGACAGCGCGTTTTATACCTGGCTGTACAGGATTGGTATAAATACGGCGAAAAATTTTCTGGTGGCTCAAGGACGGCGAGCGCCGACCACCAGTAACGGATTCGATAGCGAGGATGCCGAAGGTTTCGAGGAAGGCAGCCAACTACGGGAAATGAATACCCCGGAAAGCGAACTAACTAGCAAGCAGATCGCTCAAACGGTAAATCAGACCCTGGAGGAATTACCCGAGGAATTGCGCACTGCAATAACATTAAGAGAAATCGAGGGGCTGAGTTATGAGGAAATTGCAGTCATCATGAACTGCCCCATCGGTACGGTGCGATCACGGATATTTCGTGCTCGCGAAGCGATAGCGGAAAAATTACGGCCCCTGCTGGGGACCGGCAAAGACAAGAGGTGGTAGCATGAAAGATGAGATATCAGCATTGATGGATGGCGAACTGGATTCCGGGGATGCCGCCAATATGATCGCCCAGCTCAAGAAAACAGATGAGTTATGCGACACATGGGCAGTTTATCATCTCATCAGCGATACCTTGGGGCAACCGGAAGCGAGACCAGCCTATATTGCGCGACGTGTTAGCGCACGCCTGGTTCAGGAACCGACTGTACTTGCACCGCACCCATTGATAAAACGCAAAAGTAAGGTATTTGCAGTGGCAGCCTCGATCACGGCAGCAGCCGTGATCGGATGGATGAATGTGCAGTTAGATCGGCCACCGGTAAATCTGGCCTCCAATCAGGCAACTCCCCCGTCAACTCCTGCGACCGCCTTACCCGCCATTCCCGTCATCTCCGTTTCTGCGCCCGCCCCCGCTCAAATCAACGATTACCTGTTGGCACACCGCCAGTTCTCACCGAGTACCGCAATGCATGGCGTAGCACCCTATATGATGCATTCCGTCGCCGAATCGCGCGAAAATTCTGCCCGATGACGCGGGTAGCACTCGCTGCCCTGTTGGTGCTAGCCGGCATCATTCAGCCTGCCTTCGCGCAACATCCCTCCGCTTCCTCCCCCGACGCATTGGACTGGCTGCAGAAAATCGCTGCCGCGCCGCGCCAATATAACTACATTGGCACTTTCGTCTACTCATCCGGTGGTCATATCGAAACGTCCCGCATCATCCACCTGGTGGATGCTGAAGGCGAACATGAAAAAAGTGAGGTGCTGGATGGCGCGCCACGTGAAATCATTCGCAATAATGACGAGATGAGATGTTATTTGCCGGAACGAAAGACCGTCGTAACCGAAAAACGTTGGCTAAAGAAAGTATTCCCGGCGCTATTGCCCCAGCCATTGAGTAATCTGGATGATAGCTATATTGTAAAAAAAGGAGGCCAGGAGCGTGTCAGCGATTACACATGCCAGATAATTGAGCTGGAACCCCGGGACGACAAGCGCTACGGTCACAAGTGGTGGGTGGATCCCGATACCGGTCTGCTGCTTAAGGCCGCTGTAATGGATAAGGATCGGGTGGTGGAGCAATTTGTTTTTACGCAGTTGAAAATCGGCGGCGAGATAAACAAAGAACTATTGAAGTCCGGGTATTCCGCAAAAGCCGCCGGGTGGACCACAACCAACCTGGTGTCGTCCACAATGGGGAGCGGCAAACTCGGCTGGCAGATTAAAGACCCTCCATCAGGATTCAGGAAAGTCATCGAAATGAAGCGTAACCTCTCCGGAAGATCGAAGCCGGTCAGCCATATCGCGCTATCGGACGGTCTTGCCGCAGTGTCGGTATTCATTGAACCCGCGTCCGGACAAATCTCCCCCCCGGTTGAGGGGCTTTATCACAGCCGTGGCGCGATCAATATTTATACCCGCATAGTGACGGACAATATCGTGACGACAGTGGGCGAAGTGCCGCCAGCTACAGTGATGCAGATTGGTGATTCGGTGGTCAGCCACAAAGTCAAATAGGCATCAACCAGGCAGGAAAACAGGAGGTAATTGATCGCGAATGAGGGCGAGCAGGGTGTAAACAGAAAAAGTCTTGTCCCGCCTTTGTCGTTTTGCTTCCTTGTCTTATAGCAGCAATCATTCCGCATCCGTCCGGGTTGTCACGCAACCGGGATATCGCAGCTTGTTGTTCCCTGAATTGACACGGCCACATTTCTGCCGCACTGCATAGGACAGTTTGATATGATAGACGCAAAAATTAACTGATCGTCTCCAATCGGTTATATGATTTATTTTTCCAACGGAGCCTTCTCAAGGGCAGAGAAATGATATCTAAGCTTATTCTAATCGTGTTGTTCGGATTGTCTGCTGCCGTCTCGGCACAAACCCGGGAATTACCCGACTTTACCAGCCTGGTTGAAAAAGAAGGAGCTTCCGTGGTGAACATCAGCACCGTACAGGCTCCCAGCATGGCGGGTAGCCGCGGGTTCCCGGGAATGCCGAACATTCCGGAGGATGACCCATTCTTCGAATTTTTTCGCCGTCACATGCCCCCTCCCGGCGCACCGAGGGACTTCGAATCAAAATCGCTCGGTTCCGGTTTCATCATCACTTCTGACGGCTATATCCTGACCAATACGCACCTGGTGGACGCCGCCGAAGAGATTACCGTGAAGCTTACGGACAAGCGTGAATTCCGCGCCAAGCTGATCGGCGCCGACCGCAGGACCGACATAGCGCTCCTAAAAATCGATGCCACCGGCTTGCCCAAGGTAACCAAGGGAGACCCGGACAAATTGAAGGTGGGTGAATGGGTTGTGGCAATCGGCTCGCCGTTCGGATTTGAAAACAGCGTGACTGCCGGTATAGTCAGTGCCAAGGGACGCTCCCTGGCACAGGAAAATTTCGTACCGTTCATCCAGACAGATGTAGCGATCAACCCCGGCAACTCCGGAGGGCCATTATTCAACATGAAGGGTGAAGTGGTAGGCATCAATTCGCAAATTTACAGCCGTACCGGCGGCTTCATGGGTCTTTCATTTGCGATCCCCATTGACGTGGCCACGAATATTTCAAACCAGTTGATCGCCAATGGCAAGGTAAGCCGTGGCCGAATCGGCGTACTCATTCAGGAAGTGACCAAGGAACTCGCCGAATCATTCGGGTTGCCCAAACCCAATGGTGCACTGGTAGCATCGGTGCAAAAGGACGGTCCCGCGGATAAAGCGGGCATTCAGGCAAAAGACGTCATTCTGAAATTCGATGGCAAACCCATTGCCGCCTCAGGTGATCTGCCACGTATCGTAGGCGCCACCAAACCGGGATCAAAAGTGCAGGTACAGGTATGGCGGAACGGTTCCACCAAGGAGTTGACCATAACCGTGGACGAACTTCCGCCGGACGAGCGGGTTACGGGGCGGGGTGGCAAAGGCGGCAAAGCGCCCGACACTTCCAACCGTATCGGTTTGATGCTGGGCGAACTTACCCCCGATCAGAGGCAACAACTGGGGATAGACAACGGCCTGCTGGTGGAAGACATGTTGCCGGGTGTCGCCAGCCGTGCGGGTATCCGCCCGGGTGACGTGATACTCAGCATCAACAACCAGGATGTAAAAACTGTCGAGCAGTTTAACCAGTTGCTCAACAAAATCGATAAAGGACGAAACATTGCCCTTCTGATAAGACGCGGCGATACCGCAACTTTCATCACGATGAAGCTGAATGGCGATGGTAAATAAGCCGGATGTTCCCGATTGCGTGCCAGATCCTTTTGAATTGGTCGTATACAGCCGGGAGCATTGCCACCTTTGCCATAACATGATTGCCGCCCTGCACGTGCTGCAGGCGCGGCTTTCCTTCCGGCTGAAAGTGATGGATGTGGATAGCGATGGCGAATTGAGATCGCGTTACGGTGAACGCGTCCCGGTATTGCTGGCGGGAGGTGAGGAAATTTGTCATTACCATCTTGATCGTGTTGCACTAGATGCTTATTTCACCAAAATTCGCTAAAATGCGAACTTCTTGAATAAACAGGGTTGCCGTATCCGGGCGTGACTTGCGGATGCAAGCTTTCAAGAGGGGCACAGCATGTGCCCTTTTTTAGTTGCTCGGACGCCACCCTCACCCATCACCCTATTACCGGCACCCTCCCTGCATGCGGCACATCCGTAATTTTTCCATCATCGCCCATATCGACCACGGCAAATCCACTTTGGCGGATCGCATCATCCATCTGTGCGGAGGCCTGTCCGATCGCGAGATGGAGGCGCAAGTGCTGGATTCCATGGACCTGGAGCGCGAGCGTGGAATCACCATCAAAGCGCAAACCGCCGCCTTGGAGTACAAATCGCTCGATGGAAACATTTATTTGCTGAACCTCATTGACACGCCAGGCCACGTGGATTTCTCCTACGAAGTATCACGCTCTCTGGCCGCCTGCGAAGGCGCGCTCTTGGTCGTAGATGCTTCGCAAGGCGTGGAAGCCCAGACAGTCGCCAATTGCTATACCGCTATTGAACAGGGCGTGGAAGTGGTGCCGGTATTGAACAAGATCGATCTGCCCGCAGCCGAACCGGAGCGTGTCATCAAGGAAATAGAAGATATCATCGGCATCGATGCACAGCATGCGCTGCATGCCAGCGCCAAAACCGGTGTGGGCGTGCAGGAAATTCTGGAAGCGGTGATTTTGCGTATTCCCGCACCCAGAGGAGATCCTGCCGCACCCCTGAAGGCACTGATTATTGATTCATGGTTTGATAACTATGTCGGCGTAGTGATGCTGGTGCGGGTACTGGATGGCGTGCTCAAGCCCAGGGACAAGATATTGCTCATGGCCAGCAAAGCCGTTCACCTGTGCGAGCAGGTCGGCGTTTTTACGCCAAAATCGAAGAACCGGGAATCGCTCAGTGCCGGCGAAGTCGGCTTCATCATCTCCGGCATCAAGGAATTAAGCTCCGCTAAAGTGGGTGACACCGTAACGTTGACGGATCGGCCCGCCGCCCAGCCGCTGCTCGGCTTCAAGGAGATCAAACCGCAGGTATTCGCCGGGCTTTATCCGGTAGAGTCCAATCAATACGATGCCTTGCGTGATGCGCTGGAAAAATTGAAACTCAATGATTCGTCATTGCGATACGAGCCAGAGACGTCGCAAGCACTGGGTTTCGGCTTCCGTTGCGGCTTTCTCGGTCTTTTGCATCTCGATATCGTGCAGGAAAGGCTGGAAAGGGAATACGACATGGATCTCATCACCACCGCGCCTACGGTGGTGTATCAGATCGTATTGCGCGACGGCGCAGTAATTGAAATAGATAATCCTTCGCGAATGCCGGATCCGTCCAAAATAGAGGAGATCCGCGAGCCGATCATTACCGCTACCATCCTGGTTCCCCAGGAATATGTGGGATCGGTCATTACGCTTTGCATCAACAAGCGGGGGGCGCAAAAAAACATGCAATACATGGGAAGACAGGTAATGCTTACCTATGAAATACCCCTCAACGAAGTCGTAATGGATTTTTTCGACAAACTGAAATCCACCAGCCGTGGATATGCCTCGCTGGACTATGAGTTCAAGGAATTTCGCGCTTCCGACCTGATCAAGCTGGACATACTCATCAATGGCGAAAAAGTTGATGCGCTATCGTTGATTGTGCATCGCACCAATAGCCAGTACCGCGGCCGTGAACTCGCACAGAAAATGCGTGAACTGATTCCACGGCAGATGTTCGATATCGCAGTTCAGGCTGCCATTGGCGCACACATTATCGCCAGGGAAAGCATCAAGGCCTTGCGCAAGAACGTGCTCGCCAAGTGCTATGGGGGGGATATCAGCCGCAAACGCAAGCTGCTCGAAAAACAGAAAGCCGGAAAAAAACGAATGAAGCAGGTCGGTAATGTCGAAATTCCCCAGGAAGCGTTTCTTGCCATTTTGCAGGTCGGCAACAAATAGCACCTAGACCGGGAAAACGCTAATGGCGGAGCCGACAGAGAAATGCATGCTACTCATTTTCAATGAAAAGTAACCGGGGATGGCGGATCCGGCCATTTGTGGATTTCAGCATAACCCCTGACATTAAGGATACGGAATGAATTTTCCTCTCATCATGCTGATACTGCTGATTATCACCGGCGGTATCTCCTTGCTCGACCGCTTCGTATTACGAGGGCAGCGCGCGCCGGAAGCGCATGGACCCTGGTGGGTGGAGTATCCGAAAAGTTTTTTCCCGGTGATTCTTATTGTCTTCTTTTTGCGTTCTTTCCTGGTGGAACCTTTCAAGATTCCGTCCGGCTCGATGATCCCGACCCTGTTGGTGGGAGACTTCATCCTCGTGAACAAATATACTTATGGCATTCGACTCCCGGTCGTCAATCTCAAGATCATGGATGTGAACGAACCCAGGCGAGGTGAAGTCATGGTGTTTCGTTACCCGGAAAATCCGTCGATGGATTACATCAAACGTATCATCGGCGTACCGGGGGATTCCGTCACATATCGTGACAAGCAATTGAGTATCAATAATATTCCCGTGAAGACGGAACCCGAAGGCGAGTATGCCTATGTGGAATCCGGGTTGAATTATATTTATACCCGGCGCTATGGCGAATCGCTGGGTGAGCATAGCTACAGCACCCTTATCAATCCGGAAGTTCCCGATATGCATATGGCCGGGGTGCGCCCGTTCCCGCTCCGCGAGAACTGCAGCTATCATGACAGCGGATTTACCTGTACGATCCCTGAGGGAAATTACTTTACCATGGGTGACAATCGCGACAGCAGCAGCGATAGTCGGTATTGGGGATTTGTTCCCGAACGCAATATTGTGGGCAAGGCATTCATGATCTGGTGGAATTTCAGCGACTTGAAACGGATTGGATTATCTATCAAGTAGCCAAAAAAATTCGGATTTGAAGCACCTCTTGCGGAGGATCTGCTTATCCATTTTTCTAGGAAACTCATTGGTCTCGCTTGCCGAATCAAAAATGCTTTTTACATATCGCTGCGCATGTTGCACACATGTTGCGTCCATATTGCTCTCATACACCCTCGGTTAGCAGATGAGTCGGCCAATAAAGTCGTTTGAAACTTTAGACTTCTAGCATCCCCGTTGCTTATCAGGATATGGACAGCGGAATATTTTGTCGGCGAATCAGCTATGTCTTCAACCAGCCAGTGTTGCTGCGCCAGGCGCTCACTCACCGCAGCCATAGCCTCCCGCACAATGAACGCCTTGAATTTCTTGGGGACAGTGTGCTCAACTGCGCAGTTGCCGGACTGATATTCGGGCATTTTCCCACGCTGACCGAAGGTAACTTATCGCGGGTTCGGGCTAACCTGGTCAATCAACAGGCGTTGGCCGATTTGGCACAAACACTTGAGTTGGGAGAATTGATCAGATTGGGTGACGGCGAACTCAAAAGCGGGGGAGATCAGCGTCCCTCGATACTCGCCGACACGCTAGAAGCCGTACTGGGTGCGATCTACCTGGATGGCGGTTTCGCACGGGCCGAAGAAGTCGTTATTGCCCTTTTTACACCCTTGCTGCAAGGACTGGATCCGCATACGCTTGGCAAAGATCCAAAAACTCTCCTGCAGGAATATCTGCAGAGCCGAAAGCTGGCACTGCCGCAATATGCGGTTATCGCTATCACGGGCGAAGCTCACCGACAGCAATTCCAGGTGGAATGCGTGGTGTCAAAACTTAATATCCGCACGGTGGGAGAAGGTGCCTCTCGCCGCAGCGCCGAGCAGGAGGCAGCCAGGCAAGCCTATGAACAAGTATAACCTTACAGTCAGAAAATTTTGGACGAGGCGAAGAATCCCGACTGTTCTTCTTTCTATGGGGACACGCACGTTTTCTTCCCGCTGCATCCAGCCATGACCAGCAATCCCGGGAATTCCGGTGCCTCCGGCTATCGCTGCGGCTACGTCGCCATCGTAGGCCGCCCCAACGTCGGCAAATCTACCCTACTTAACAGCCTCGTCGGACAAAAGGTCAGCATTACCTCGAAGAAATCGCAGACCACCCGGCACCGTATTAATGGCATTCTCACCGACGCACAATCCCAGTTTATTTTTGTCGATACCCCGGGGTTTCAGACGCAGCATACAAATCGCTTGAATAGCGCGATGAACCGCGCCGTTACCCAGAGTATGCGGGATGTGGATATAGTGATATGGGTAATTGAGGCGTTGCGTTTTGATGACCGTGACAAACTGGTGGCAAAACTACTGCCCGTAAACGATAAACAGGGTAAACCCATAATTCTCGTTATCAACAAGATTGACCGATTGTCGGATAAATCGCAACTGCTCCCATTCCTCGAAAAAATGGCAAAGGAATATCCGTTCACGGCCATTGTGCCCGTAAGCGCAGAACAGGGAACACAAATACCGGATTTGATAAACACAATCAGGCAGTATTTGCCGCCAAACTCACCGGTGTTTGGTGAAGATGAAGTCACCGACCGCAGCGAACGATTTATCGCCGCTGAACTGATCCGTGAAAAGCTGTTTCGCCTGCTGGGTGAAGAAATCCCCTATTCCACCAGCGTTGTCATTGATCAATTCACGACGGAAGGCGAACTGCGCAAAATTCACGCTTCCATTATCGTGGACAAGACTAATCAGAAAGGCATCGTGATCGGCAAGGAGGGCGAAAAACTCAAGGTAATCGGTACGCAGGCACGCAAAGACATGGAAAAAAGTTTCGGTGGTAAAGTATATCTCGAAGTCTGGGTGAAGGTTAAAAGTGGCTGGGCTGACGATGCACGGATATTGAAAAATCTAGGATATGAATAGACATTGACTGGCCCGATTGATGATAAAACAATGATTGCGGATAAACAGCGTCAAGACGCCCAACCCGCATTCGTGCTTCATACCTACCCTTATAGAGAAACCAGTCTCATCGTGGAGACTTTCACGCGCAATTTCGGACGCGTACCATTGATTGCAAAAGGCGCCAAACGTCCACGATCAGCTCTTAGGGGGCTATTGCTTGCCTTTCAGCCGTTGCAGCTTGCCTGGGGGGGTAAATCGGAATTGCGCACGCTGCACAAGGCGGAATGGCAAGGAGGCCAGATGCCTTTGCAGGGGATGGCCATAATTTGCGGTTTCTACCTCAACGAATTGCTGCTGCGGTTATTGCACCGCAATGATCCGCATGAACAATTATTCGTATACTATCAAGAAACATTGACGGCATTGAGTATCTTGAAGGATTACAACCCTGTATTGCGAGGCTTCGAGCAGCGCATGCTGCAGGAATTGGGCTATGCCCTGACGCTCGACCATGACGTCATATCCGGCAAACCAACGGACCCGAATGAAGATTACTGCTACGAGATCGAACGGGGCCCGGTGATACTGGATGAAAGCCGTCATAACCAGGGCCTGCATCTGCATGGCAAAACCCTGCTGGACATGGAGCAAGGTGATTATTCGAGCGCTGCGACCCGCCAGCAAAGCAAGGCATTGATGCGCTACATACTCAACCACTATCTCGATGGCCAACCGCTGCACACGCGACAATTACTGAAAGACCTTCAACAATTATGATCGAACTTGGCGTCAATATTGACCACGTCGCCACGCTGCGGCAGGCGCGCGGCACAGCTTATCCCAGCCCGGTGGAAGCAGCAATGGTGGCGGAATCGGCCGGAGCGGATGCAATTACGCTTCACCTGCGGGAAGACCGCCGCCACATTCAGGACAGAGATGTGGAAATTCTGCGGGATTTGCTTGAAACGCGCATGAACCTGGAAAGCGCGGTAACCGGCGAAATGATAGATTTTGCGCTGCGCATCAAGCCTCAAGATGTTTGCCTGGTACCCGAACGCCGCGAGGAGCTCACCACCGAGGGAGGTCTCGACGTCGTACGACATTTCGAGCAGGTGCAACGGGCGTGCCGCAGGCTCGCCGACGCAGGCATTCGCGTATCGCTGTTCATCAATGCCGACCCTGCACAGATCGCTGCGGCGGCGAAAGCCGGTGCGCCCGTGATTGAGCTCCACACAGGCAATTACGCCGATGCGCCTGCCGCCGACGAGCAACAACTCGAGCTGGAGAGAATCCGCGCAGCGGTAGCCGGAGGAATCCGCCTCGGACTGAAGGTCAATGCCGGGCATGGATTACATTATCATAATGTCCAGCCCATCGCGGCGATATCGGGCATATCCGAGCTCAATATTGGGCACGCCATCGTGGCGCATGCCTTATTTGTCGGCTTCGAGGCGGCCGTACGGGAAATGAAAAAACTGATGATGGAAGCGCGCCAATGATTTATGGAATCGGAACCGATCTGGTCGAGCCCTCTCGCATTGCGCGATTGCTGGAAAAATACGGCGAGCGCTTTGCCAGGCGATTATTGACCGATGCGGAATGGCCTGAATACATTAATAGCGGGCAGCCAGCCATGTTCTTGGCCAAACGCTTCGCTGCCAAGGAAGCGCTTTCAAAAGCGATCGGCACTGGTTTTCGCTACCCTGTGAGCTTGAGCCACATAGGGGTGGCTCATGACCCGCTGGGTAAACCCTATTTTGCATTTCACCCCGCATTAAGCGCGCTTGTCATGAATGAAGGCATTACCGGCCACCATCTTTCCATCAGCGATGAGCTGAATCTGGCGTGTGCTTTTGTCATCCTGGAAAAATAATATGTCGCTCGGCCCTGTCATGCTTGACATCGAAGGCACGCAACTTACCGCCGACGATAAGAAAAAGCTTCTTCATCCGTTGATTGGCGGGGTAATCCTCTTCACTCGCAATTATTCGTCGTTTGGGCAGCTCGTACAGCTGACCACCGAAATTCACGCGCTGCGCACACCGCCCTTATTGATCGCGGTGGATCACGAGGGAGGAAGGGTGCAACGGTTCCGCGAGGATTTTACAAGATTGCCGCCGATGCGTGAACTGGGCACAATATGGGACGAGCATCCCGTTAAGGCACGACATCTGGCGCAGCAGACCGGTTATGTGCTCGCGGCGGAGTTGCGCGCGACGGGTGTCGACCTGAGCTTTACCCCGGTGCTGGATATGGATCATGGGCCGAGCCGCGTTATCGGTGACCGCGCCTTTCACCACAAACCGCAAGCCATCTCCGATCTTGCCCACAGCCTGATGTCCGGACTGAAGGCAGGCGGCATGGCCGCGGTCGGCAAGCATTTTCCTGGACATGGTTATATCGGGGAGGATTCCCATATTGAAATGCCGGTGGACGAACGCGCTTATCCGGATATCGAAAAAAACGACCTTATTCCATTCCGCAAAATGATCGGCTTCGGGCTTGCCGCCATCATGCCGGCGCATGTCATCTACCCCCAGGTCGATGCACGTCCCGCGGGCTTCTCCGAGATATGGCTGAAAAGAATCTTACGCGGCGAACTGGGATTCGAAGGCTGCATTTTCAGCGATGATCTGGATATGGCAGGCGCGGCAATTGCCGGCAATATATTACAGCGTGCGGAGAGTGCGTTAAACGCGGGTTGCGACATGGTACTGGTATGCAACAACCCCGAGGCTGCCGAAGCATTGCTGGCGGAATTGCGGTGGGATACCGCGGCCGTCAGCGTTGCCCGTCTTGCCCGCATGCGGGGGCGACCCCATCCCGATTCGATCGTGAAGCTGCACGAAAGTGCGAATTTTGTAAAAGCGGTAGAGGAGATCGGAAGCCTCGGAATCCGCAGCGGCGAATTACCGTTGGCATAAGCCGGCGCCGGAGTCCGATCCAGGAGCCATACGCTTCATCCCTCTCCATTCTTCGGATCAGCTCGAAACCCCGACTCTCATTCCTTTCAGTAACCTCCACGAGATTTTGTCCGCGCTGGACGGAAGGAAGTTCAAATCAAAAGATCCGGTTGAAAAAACGGCAAATGGACCTATATTGGTTAATGAGTGCTGATTCAACCATTTCAGCATTGATGCTCATTCTTAAACTTATAGGAGGTAATATGGCTATTACTCGTTATGAACCCTGGAGTTTGCTGAATCAATTGCACAGAGAACTGGACCGTGCGCGCGAAAGTGGTAACGGCGAAGGTTCAGCCGCGACGGCAGAATGGGCGCCATCGGTCGATATCAAGGAAGAACCCGATAAATTCGTCCTGCAGGCGGATCTTCCGGGAGTGAAGCCTGAAGAAATCGATATCAGCATGGAAGATGGCGTGCTGACCATCAAAGGCGAAAAGAAAACGGAAGCGAAAACCGAGAAAGAGGGCTATAAACGGGTTGAACGCACCTACGGCTCCTTTTACCGGCGTTTCAGCCTGCCGGATACAGCAAATGCGGACGCGATATCGGCAAAATCGAATCATGGAGTTCTGGAAATCGTCATTCCCAAACGCGAAGCTGTCCAGCCCAAGAAAATCAGCGTCACCGCGACCGGATAAGCCAGGTGATCGCGCGGAGCCGCACAGGAGTGAGGCTCCGTTCTTTTCAGGAAAGCGCATGCTTCGGGATCAAATCGAACCGGACGCTGCTTGCCCTAAATCCTGAAAGGAGGAAAAGATGAAACAGAAATTGCCCGTTTTATTTGTATCGCATGGTGGCGGCCCATGGCCGTACGTGGACGAAATGAAAAAGCTGTTTGCAAAAACAGCGATGGAGTTCAGCAGGATTCCAGAATCGCTTCCGTTCAAACCGGAAGCGATTCTGGTGGTTTCGGGTCATTGGGAAGAATCGGAGTTTACCGTCGCCACGTCCGCGCATCCGCCGATGGTGTACGATTACTCCGGCTTTCCCGAGCATACCTACCACATCAGATATCCGGCGCCGGGATCTCCCACTCTGGCAGGGCGGATACGCGCATTGCTCAGCCAGTCGGGAATCAGCAGTAGCGAAGATCCGGGGCGCGGCTTCGATCATGGCACCTTCGTACCGCTGTCCCTGATGTACCCCCAGGCTGATGTTCCCGTCGTTACGCTTTCGATGAAGTCGAATTATAACCCGCTTGAACATATCGATCTCGGGAAAGCGCTTCAGCCGTTGCGCGATGAATGCGTGCTGATAATCGGCAGCGGGCTTTCCTATCACAATATGCGAGCCTTAGGAGGCAGGGACGCCAGGCCGGTTTCGGAGCAGTTCGAAGAGTGGCTCAACGAAACCATTTCGGAAGCCGGCGCGCAGGTTCGCATTGAGCGGTTGCGAACCTGGGAAAAAACACCCGCGGCCCGTTTGGCCCATCCCCGGGAAGATCACTTGATGCCGCTGATGGTTGCGGCGGGTGCCGCAGGCAGCGACAAGGGGTATCGGATGTTTATGGACACCGTCTGGAACACGGTCATGGCATCGTATCGGTTTGGATAGCCGGGAATCCTGCCTCGGGTTCGATACAGATCGGGAAGCACCATGGTGGTACAGCGGAAAATTGCCGTTGCCCCACCGGGAATTGCCGCTTCCCCTTGTTCGACTTTAGCCTCTATCCCTGTACTTGACGCGCACACGGTAATTCAGGGTTGCCTCGCCATCGGCGGGAACCGATACTTTCCATTCCGCAACGCCGGAGGCGGACCTGGTATGAGGTTGTGACTCGGATACCATCGTCCAGTCTTCCGGTATCGGCTCCTGCACTATCACCGTAACTGCTTCTTTCCTGGCATTCTTCAGTATGATCTGATGGGCGGTTTCCAATACGGCGTTGTGTTTCCCTTCCCCGCCCAGCCTCCGGAAATCCGTCTGCTTTCTGTCAGCCGTCACATCGAACGCATTTCCCAGTTTCAGGCGAACAGACTCGTTCCTCGGCGTGTGATCGATCTCGTCTTCGCCTACAAACTGGGCATTGTCCTGCTTGTCCTTCTTGTACACCCTGATTATGCCCTTGGGCAATGGAATATCCAGCCCGTTGCCCTTGTTCCGGAACTCGACAAAGACGCTCACCTTCGGCTTCTGGCCGATATTGTCATATTGGCCAGAATAATAATGATTGGCGCCCATCAATAGAAACTCCTTCCTGACCGGAACGCCAATTGCCGACATCAGCGCTACCTGTTTGGTCTGGTTCTCCGCAAGAGTCGTGGGGCGTTGAAGCGTATAAAGATGATACTCGAACAACGATTCCTGCTTCATTTCCTCCGCATCGTACATTTTTGCCGCCATGCTCATGTTGCGCGAAACAGGGGGCTGCTGGCGCACCCGGTTCAGATCGCCGGCAACCAGTTGCAGCTTCGCGTCCGAATAAGCCGCCCCGCTCTGGTTGGTCAATGTCACCCAGCCGTTAAGGTCGAGGCGGTCATCCTGTTCGTTCAGTTCCGCCACATAGTCGGCGTGCCACGACAGGCCCGCAGTCAGGTAGGAAAGTTCAAGGTTCTGCTCACCCGCAACGGAATTGATAAGAGAGATAACCAGAGTCGGTTTATCCCTCAGATTATCCGGCACGCCGGAGAATGACAGACGACCCGGAACGCCGGTCTCGATACGGTCGGTAAACTTGAGAATGGTGCCGCCATGGGTGGCGAGAACTATGGCCGTTTCTCTGGCCTCCGCACCGGTAGCCGGATTGGTACGAATGACCGTAACTTCCTTGCCGATATATTTTTCCAGCAGTTTCTCGGGCGTCAGCAGATCAATATCGAAATTCTGCTCCTGCAGACGGAATCCCATAGGATGCGTGAGATTGCGCAATTGCGCCGTTTCGGGATGCATCTGGGCAGAGACTTCCCGCCAGGCCAGCTTGTTGAAGTCGCGGTCAAGTCTGACCCTGCGCGCATCTTTTACCAATGCCAGGTTGCCGCTGTAAATCGTGACAACCACTTCTTTCTGCTCCGCGGCGGTTGTGGTTTTCTCATCTTTCTTACCGCCGGGCGCCGCCACGCCGTGAGGAGAGAGCATGACCAGGCTGGCCACCATCGCATTCAACATCAGTCTCTTTAACATCTCTTACCCCCCTTCGGAACATCGATAGGAATTCTTTCATTCGCCGCTTCTTCCATCCGGCCTTGTCGAAGCATAGAGCGCCCTGGGCAGTATGAAGTCCCGTTTCAAAATGACGCGCGCCCTGCAATGCAGCCACACCCACGTTGGCTCGCCTGGCGGATTCACTTGCCCAGATATCCACGCGCAATGCGATAATATACCTTGCGCAGCAGCTTATCTTTGCGCACGATTGTCCGCTCCTGTATCGGACCCGGTTGTATCAGCTTTGGGGTGATGTAATCGTTGCCCGCCACATCGCCTTCGAGTTGCCCCGGCCGCATGCCCACCAGGATGATCGGCCGTGTCGTTGGCGGCTCCGACGGGTACCAGAAGTCATACATCGCGCCGCTCTCGCTGAACATATTGCGCGAGCGTATGTCCATCCACTCCCCTGCCGGCTTCTCCTCCGTATTGTAAAATGACAGGGCACTTGCCACCGACCACCGGCTCATGCCCACTACAACGGGCTTCTGCCCCGTCTGGCGCTGAACCTCCTCCGTAATCCGCTCGATCTCCCTGGTGGCCTCCCGCCAGAAATAGTGTTCGCCAAAACCGACGTAAGGAATGCCGGGGATGCCGAGCACCACGTAGTGCAGCGCAAATGCGTAGAGAACCAGGCAAACCGCGATGGTAGGTTTCCAGGCCGCTCTCACACCGCGTGTGAGGGTGTTGAAATCGCCTGCGTGGCCCATCAGCCATGCCATGGTGGGCAGCAGCGCAAGCCATGCCGGACCAGTCCAGTGAAACTTCGGTGCGCCGAACAGACTCAGACAGAAGAATGCGGCGAGCGGCACGCCGGTGAATGCCCATACGAACAGTCGGCGCCTATGCGCATCGGTGCCGTAACTGCGTTTGGTTCCCGGCCACAATGCCATGGCCGCAACCGCCAGCCCCACGGGGGTCAATAGCAGCAGCATGTGAAGAAATAGCCACTGCAAGGAAAATTGATTACCGATTCCGGTGGCCCGCTGCGACTGAAACGTAATCGAAGCCCAGTCGTGCTGCATATTCCAGATAATGACGGGGGAGAACAGCAGCAGGGCAAGGGCGGCGGCGAGATACGCATGCGGACGGTAGAGCCAGCGGCGCGAAACGGGAT
>JBDTDT010000063.1:0-6991 GCA_039922995.1 Nitrosospira sp.
TCGTAAGCTTCCCCCTTTAAGAGACAAGCAAGAAGTAGAACTTTCTGGCAGGTGACGTCCCCCCAATTCTGATGGGATTCAAAACTAGAATCTGGCCGCTTCTGGCAGTCTGACCTGGTTGGATTTAACGTATTCGGCTTAGGGTCAGTTTTCCAAGCGACCCGTGGGGTCTATGATCATTATAGTCGCGCCGCCATGCTTCGATGATACGCTTTGCCTGCTCCAGGGATTCGAATTCATGAGTATTCAGACATTCATCGCGTAGCCGGCCATTGAATGACTCGCAAAGCCCGTTGTCCGTAGGCTTTCCAGGTCGCGTGAAGTCAAGCTGCACCTTGTTCTCCCAAGCCCAGAAGTCCAGTGCCCTGGAGGTAAATTCGGTGCCATGGTCCACCGTGATGGATGCGGGCAGGCGAACCGTCTTGCCAAGCCGGCTGAGCGCCTCAACCACGCTGCTGCCGGTTAACCGAAATCCCACCTCTAATACCGGGCTCTCACGACTCCAGTTATCGACGACCGTCAGAACCCGGAACGGTTGCCCATTGATCAATTGATCGTGCACAAAATCCATGCTCCAACGCTGTCCTGACGCTGTGGGTACCGGTGCCGGCCCACGGTGCAGGCTCATGCGCTTCTTTCGGCGTACCCGCATGCGCACTTGAAGACCTTCCAGGCAATACAACCGATGGACACGATTGAGATTGACATGCCAGCCTTCGCACCGAAGCAGGACGTGAATGCGCGCGTAACCAAACCGTGGACGGCTCATGGCAATGTCGCGGATACGCATGCGCAATCCCGACTGATCCCTGGTCGTACTCTTGCGGTACCAACCGCCGCGCGGTGTCAATCAGTGTCCAATACTTTCCACTAATCAGCGTCCAATTGTTTCCACTTTATCGATTTGCTGAGGTCGATTTTTACGCTGTTTAAAGCGGTAGGAATCGTTGCCTGTTTCCAGGATGTCGCAATGATGGGTAAGGCGATCGAGCAAAGCTGTCGTCATCTTCGCATCCCCAAATACTTGCACCCATTCCCCAAATGACAGATTGGTGGTGATGACCAGAGAAGTCTTCTCATAGAGTTGGCTGATGAGATGAAACAACAACGCCCCGCTTGATGCCGGAAACGGTAAATAACCGAGTTCATCTAAAATCACGGCATCCACCAGGCAAAGCTGCCTGGCCAGATTGCCGACCTTGCCCAAGCCCTTCTCGCGCTCTAGCTGATTGACCAAATCGACCGCATTGAAGAAGCGGACACGTTTGCCTCGATGGATCGCTGCCACCCTGATAGCGGTGGCCAGATGTGATTTGCCGGTGCCGGTACCGCCCACTAGAATCAAGTTATGCGCTGTTTGCATAAAGGCCGCACTTGCTAATTGTTCAACAACTGCCTGCGACAGCGGTGTTTCAGCCCAGTCAATGCCAAGCAAATCACGATAATCGGGAAGCGAGCAGCCTTGAGCTGATACCGCAGGCTCTTGAGTTGGCGATCCGTTTGTTCTGCAGTAATCAGACACTCCATCCAACTTTCTGGACGATGCGTTTGCTTGGGTTTTTCTGCCTGCAATTCACTCCAGGCCGTTGCCATGCCATAGAGCTGCAGCGCCTTTAAACTCGTTGCATGATCAATGGACATGGGCAGCTCCCAGCAAATAGTCATAACGGTTGCAATTGGCGATGGGTTCAAGCGTCAGTGCAATCCCATCCGGCACGTTAATCACCACTGCCGGCAAATGGGGGGCGATGAGCCTGCGCAATTCGTTCATCACGATGGGTGCACTGACGACGCCACATTCCAGTGTCAATTCACAGGCAACCGTTAGCGCATCAAGACCCGATTCTCCTGCGAGCATGAGCAACTCCACAAAGGCGCGATCTCCCTTGGGTTGTTGCAGAATACGGTCACGCACTCTCTGAACGGGGATGGGCAAGTCCCACGCCACGAATGGCGCACCATTTCGTAGCGCGCCGGGTTTCTTTTCCAGCACCGGCAGGTAATGCCATGGATCACAGATCAATTGGTCACGGCCAAACACTCTTGGATGCGCCGCAATGACTTCGCCATGTGCCACGATACGAACCTGGTCTGCCGTGGTGCGAACAGAAACGGCCTGACCGGCGGCACTGGCCGGAACGCTATAGCGATTACGATCCACTCTGACCAGGCAGGTTGAGGACACCCGCATCATTTGCTCTACATATCCATCAAAGCGGACAGTGATGGGACGGAGTAACGGCTGCTCGTCAGCAAAGCATGCTGCGATAGTGCGCTGGCTCTGCATGGGATGATTGCGCTGCGCCAATTCCTTGCAGCGGATGGCGAGCCAGTCATTTAAATCGGCAAATGAAGCAAAGCGCGCTAATGGCGTAAACAGCCATTCCCGCACATTGCCCACTTGATTCTCCACCTGCCCTTTCTCCCAACCGGAGGCTGGCGTGCAGGCGACTGGTTCAAACAGGTAATGATTGGCAAGCGTTAAGAAGCGCCGGTTAAATTGGCGTTCTTTGCTCGCGTATACGGTGTCGACTACGGTCTTTAGATTGTCGTAGATCAGGCGGGCGGGCACATTGCAGAACAACCCCGGAGCCTTTAGAAAATGATGCAAGTTATTTACAAATAGGTAAAGAAAGACTAATCTTCTCATAGAGTTTTAGTTTATCTTTACCATCACCAAAAATTTGGGGCTAATCAGGATAAATATGGGACCCAGGCTCATTCAGTTGAGACGCAGGTATAAACTTAACCAAAGCAGATTGGGAGAGCTATGTGGGGTCACCAAAGGAGCCGTCTCTCAGTGGGAGACCGGCATATCCATGCCGGAAATGAAGAAACTTGTCGAACTGCGTTCCAAGCTCTTGTTTTCCCTGGACTGGTTGATTACCGGCGAAGGAGAGCCAGCCACTAGCAGCCCTGGCGATAATCCGAAGGAGCGACGTCAGGATGACAGGCGCCAGGCATGCAGGCGCGATAGACGCCAAAACCAAAGGCGTGAGGCCGACAGCCTCGATAATACCCGCTGAAGATCCATTTTTCCAAGAAACATGGCATGAGCATCAATCCATTCCAGGAGGATGAAAAATGAAAACGGTCACCGTGGCAATAGCCGATAACAATCCGGCAAGACGCGCAAATCTCGAACAATCGTTGCAAGGCGAACAAGATATCCAGGTGTTCAAAAACGTTTTGTCGAAAGAAGTGGAGGCGTCCGTCGAGCGCGGGCCTGACCCCCGAACGGACATGGCAGAAATTGAAGATGTGGTTGCGCGAATTGGCCGGCTTAAGCCCCGCATCCTATTTGTCAACCTGGATGAGTCTACCAGGGGAGTGGCCCTGCTGGAGGCGTTGTATCGCGAGTACCCCGAAACGCTCCTGGTTATGCTGACAGATAAATCCGCCAAAGACGCGGACATACTGCACGCGCTTGCCAGCGGCGCGCGCGGCTGCCTGGACTACGAAGCAGCCCCCTCTTATTTCTTGAAGGCGGTGCGCGTGGTGGATCGTGGCGAGGTCTGGGTGACACGCAGAATGCTCGGCAAAATCATGGATAAAGTCCTGCATTGAGCCATGAGCAGTCGCAGGAAAAGTTCATGATATTGCTGGCGAGTTCATCCCGGGAAAACCTTTCGCACTGGGAAGCGGCCGTAAGCAGCTATGCCCCCATTTTCTATTCAACCAGTTTGAATTCAGTAAAAAAGGAATTGGTCCGGATCAGGCCGAAAATTCTCCTGCTTGATTACCACCTGCCCATATTGGTGGGATCTGACAGTATTTCGAGTTTAATAAAATTGAATCCGGAAACCAGGGTGATCCTTTTGACGCCGCCGCTTTCCGACGAAATCGAATGGAGTTTATTTCGAACCGGCATCAGAGGCTGTTGCAGAAATGATATCGAATCCGGCCAGCTAAAATATGTGGTGGACTCGGTTCAAAAAGGTGAATTATGGATTCGACGAACGCTAAGTTGGCACCTCCTGAATGAACTGGTTGTGATTACGCAAGAGAAAAATGACATGAAGCAGGGCATTAGCGACTTGCTTGCAAATCTGACTCGGCGAGAATGCGAGATCGCCACGCTGGTGGGAAATGGCGAATCCAACAAACAGATTGCGCGCCGGCTGGACATTACCGAACGCACGGTGAAGGCGCATTTGACTGAGGTTTTTCGTAAGCTGGACGTTGCCGATCGGCTTAAGCTGGCGTTAATGGTGAAAGGCTCGCTAACGCACCCTGTTCTCTCAAGGATGGCGACGCACTAGGTCAACTGCACCAGCCATCGCCTAGCAGGCTTATCATGTAAAAACCAAGCACCGCGAGGGTTGAAGTTCTGGATTAGTACACACTGTGGACACCCTACACAAACAATGGCGAACTGTCCCGTAATCTGCCAAGAAATGTAGTTAATATACCCTTTGAGTATTATTTGGCATTCGCCGTGCGGCAGGTCAACGATACTAGACGAGAGTGGATCGCACTGTTTTGCTGGAATGGAACTGACCGCTTCTTGTACATTCTGTGATGCTTGAAGTAGATCGTTCCAGTATTCGGAGATGAGGAAGGACAGTCTAATCATTAGTCTGTTACATAAATGTGCCAACTGATATCTAGCGCATCCTTTTCCAGTTAAGAGGACGCTATCACAGCGGCCCGAAACAGAAACCTATGATATGCGGCTGATAGACTGAGTTCCAGCGCACGAGAACTTATATGCTAGAGTCATGGGAATACGCCATTCAAGCCATTATTCGCGTTAGAGTTCTCTAACTCTTTGAACCCGCTGATTAACTCAGGTAATGTTGTCATTCAATCCATAGAAGTATGTATATTCAATAATCTACCGAAAAGGGTAATCGGGATCATGAGTGACTTAACAGTTTTTCAACATTTCTACGAGTTGAGTGATAGGTTGATCGAGCAGGCGGCAAAGGAACAGCTTGCCGAGTGCCTACGCCAACGCTCACCTTGCACATATCGATGATCCATTGAACCATTTCCCGGCGGCGTGTCGGCGTCAGACTTTTTTTCGGATGACGTTCTGCAGGATGTTCTTGTCCAGCGTAGAATCAGCCACCACGCGCTTCAACCGAGCATTCTCTTCCTCAAGCTGGCGCAGCCGCTTGACCTCGCTGGCATCCAGGTCACCATACTTCTTCTTCCAGATGTAGAACGTCGCATCAAATATGCCAAGGCTGCGGCACACGTCTATCACTGGCATGCCGGCCTCTGCCTGTCGCAATGCGTATGCCACCTGCACTTCCGTAAAGCGGGATCTCTTCATCGCTACACACTCCTTCAATAAGGGAGCCAGATGCGACTTTACTCTAATTTAGAACTGCCCCAGTTTCTGGGGATGATGTCAAAACATACAGTAATGAATTAGAACTCAATGTGGTCAAAGATCACATTGCTGGTGAGGGTGGCGCCAAGTTACTTGGTCGCAAACATGGTGTTTCGGAGGAAAAGGTCCGTACGTGGGTGAGCAGGTTTCGCTTACACGGCGAGACTGGCTTAAGCGCGAAGCGCAGCGTTTACAGCACTGACTTCCAAACGCCGCACGACTTTCTCCGAGATGAAGACTTGCTGCCGGCCGAGAGCCGCCCGAATCCGACGATAGGCGTAGCAACGATGATTGAGTTCGAAGATGCTCGTGATAACACGACGCACGTCAGCAAACTTGTCAGAGACCCGTAGCCGTGCCCGGTGATAAAAGTAGGAGCTGCGAGCAAGGCCAAGTCGGGTAAAGAGTTCTGACAGCGCGTCGGTTTGTCTCAGGGCATCAACCAGCAACGTCTTCTCCCGATTGGTCAGGAGCTGCGGGTCGAGGCCCAGGCCTTTTTTTAACAGTTCATTGGCCTTCTTCAAAATGTCGTGTTCGAGCTGCAATTGCCGGATGTCGCGTCGAAGCGATTCGACTTGCCGCTCCAGCTCTGCCCGCTCAGGTCAAATTCCAACAAAGGTACGTAAAGTCCCACAAGAGTTTGCCTAACCAACTGATCAGAGGAAGAAAACCAGGATTCATGAACTCCCAAAATTCACCTATTAAATAGACCTTCTAATTGGGAGTTGCGAAATGCCAAGAATTGCTTATTTATCCGGTAGATACGGAATAACCTATGAGAGTTTACGTACCTTTGTTGGAATTTAACCGTAGCGCTGGTTTTTGGATGTAGTTTTTTGAACCGAGTTTGTGGAAATGGTACGCCCGGCATCGCCATACAAGCACACAAGCATTAATCAGGTTCCAACAAACGTCCGTTTGTTGGACTAGCCTAGCGCTCATCTTGATTTGCAGATAATTCTGGTTTGTTGAAATGGAATGCAGGTCGATACAGATAAATGCAGGTTCATCCGCAGTTATCTCTGGTCTGATGGGTAGATAGTTGCAGTTATTCCTGGCCCCAATTCGCGCTATATGCAGGTCGGGTCGTTTTTGATTGCAGGTTGTTACACTTAGGGCTGATTGCATTCTGGGGTTATAAGCCCAAATCCTCGGAATTTTCCTAATTCTGTTGATGCAATCGGATATGCATTACGCCGGGCGTTGTCGTCACTTGGTCGCTAATCGGGGCCGTCTCACCCACTTTGTGGTGATTTCAATGCCGCTTCCTTTACCCGCATAATTGTTTGCCGGGTTGTCTTGAATTCGCGCGCGATCTCAGCAATGCTGGCACCGGCGTCCAGCCGTTCGACGACTGCCACACGCTCTTCCGCATTTAACACGGGCGGTCTGCCAAACTGCTTGCCAGCTGCTTTAGCCCGAATGATTCCCGATTGCGTTCGTTCAATTAGCAGGTCGCGCTCAAACTCGGCCACGGCTGCGATAACCTGCATCGTCATCTTTCCTGCCGGACTGGTTAAATCAACACCTCCAAGTGCAAGGCAATGTACGCGCACGCCTGAACTCGCAAGCTGCTCGACGGTTGCCCGCACATCCATCGCATTGCGCCCAAGCCGATCCAGTTTGGTCACCACCAGCACATCGCCCGGT
>JBDTDT010000064.1:0-3763 GCA_039922995.1 Nitrosospira sp.
CAGATCATCACCCGCTACTCCAACCTGACCGACGTCGTCTGGAACGGCCAGAGCAAAGTCATCCTCAACAACCGCATCGTACCGTAAGCGGCACATTGAGGACATAAGAACCGGCTGAAACACCGAACCGTATGACAATCCGCCCCGCTCCCGCATGACAGGGGAGCGGGGCGATTTCAATTCCGCTCCCCATTTCAATGTTTGCCGATCAAAAAAAGCAGAGTGACCGCATATACGGCATCGGGACGTTTCTAATAACGGGTTAAGATTATTCACCTCGCGCTGGAACCAGAACCTCCCGATTGCCATTGGTTTGCATGGGCGAGACAAGACCGGCACGTTCCATCTCCTCGATCAACCGCGCGGCACGATTATAACCGATACGCAAATGCCGCTGCACCAGCGAGATGGAAGCGCGCCGGGATTTGAGCACGATGGCGACCGCTTCATCATAAAGCGGGTCGGCTTCGCCGCTCTCTTGCCCGGCCATGCCGTTATTTTCGCTCCCGTTACTTCCGCCGCTTTCGTCTTCGATTGAATTAAGCACCCCGTCCACATAGCGCGGCTCGCCATGTTCCTTGAGGTATTCCACTACCCGGTGCACTTCCTGATCCGCGACAAAAGCACCATGCACCCGCTGCGGATACCCGCTGCCGGGAGGAAGGTAAAGCATGTCGCCCTGTCCCAGCAATGCTTCCGCTCCCATCTGATCGAGTATGGTGCGGGAGTCCACCTTGCTCGACACCTGAAACGCGACTCGCGTCGGGATATTAGCTTTGATAAGACCGGTGATCACATCCACCGAAGGCCGTTGCGTGGCAAGGAGTAGATGAACCCCAGCGGCACGAGCCTTTTGTGCAAGCCGTGCGATCAATTCCTCGACTTTTTTCCCCACCACCATCATCAAATCCGCCAGCTCATCTATCACCACGACAATGAGCGGCATCTCTTCCAGCAGCTCCGGCGCATCGGGTGTCAGGCTGAATGGATTGGCAAGCGGCTTCTCGCTCTTGATTGCGTCACGGATTTTCTGGTTGTAGCCGCCAAGATTGCGCACGCCCAGCGCCGACATCAGCTTGTAGCGCCGTTCCATTTCCGCGACACCCCAACGCAGCGCGCTCGCCGCCTGCCGCATATCCGTCACCACCGGCGCCAGCAAATGCGGAATACCCTCATACACGGACAATTCGAGCATTTTTGGATCCACCAGAATCAAGCGCACTTGCTCAGGTGTCGCCTTGTAGATGAGGCTCAGGATCATGGCGTTGATAGCGACCGATTTACCCGATCCGGTCGTACCGGCCACCAGTACATGCGGCATCCGCGCCAGATCCGCTACCACCGGATGGCCGCCGATGTCCTTACCCAGCGCGATGGTCAATGGCGACGCCATCTCGGCATAGGCCTGAGAACTGAGAATCTCAGACAACCGAACCACCTGCCGCTTGGGATTGGGAATTTCCAGGCCCATGCTGGTCTTGCCGGGAATGGTTTCGACTACGCGTATGCTTACGACCGACAGTGAGCGCGCCAGATCTTTTACCAGATTGAGAATCTGGTTACCTTTCACACCTACAGCGGGCTCGATTTCATACCGGGTAATGACCGGGCCGGGATAAGCCGCAACCACCTTGACCTCGACGCCGAAATCGATCAGCTTCCGTTCAATCAGGCGAGAAGTGAATTCAAGCGTATCCGTCGACAGTATTTCCACTTCCTTTTTTATCGGCTCATCCAGCAGATGCAAGGGCGGCAATGGCGAATCTGGCAAATCGACAAAGAGCGGGGTCTGTTTCTCCTTGATTACCCGCGGCGATTTCATAATGACGGTTGCGGGTTGCTCGATATGTAAAGGCGGCTGTTCGTTAAAACGTTTTTTTCCCACTTCGACCAGTTCATCCCGCTTGATCGCAGAAACCAGCCCTGCACGCCGATCCTGCCAATTCTCCCAGCCGCGCCTGACGAGCAGGCAGCTTCCCTCCATGAGGGTCCCCAGCTTTTCCACAAAACGCAGCCACGACAGGCCCGAAAACAAGCTGAAACCGATTGCGATCAATATCAGGAGCGCCAAGGTTGCACCGGTAAAACCCAGTGTCTGCGACAGATTTTTGCTGATCACCTCGCCCAGCACTCCTCCAGGGGTTTGCGGCAACACCAGTCTGAGCGTGTAAAACCTTAGCGCTTCAAGTCCACTGCTGGCGACCAGCAATATTGAAAAGCCGACAATGGAAACAAGCAGCGGGCGGCGATCGAAGATTCCCACAAAATCAAGGCGATGATAAATCCACGACACCAGGAGAAGGACGAACAGCACGCACCACCAGGCTGAAATGCCAAACAGATACAGCAGCAGGTCGGCCAGCCAAGCACCCGCATACCCTCCGGGATTGCGGGCCGGTCCACCGCCGCTATGAGACCATCCGGGATCACTGCGATCATAGCCATAAAATATTAGTACCAGATAAAGCGCCACCCCCAGCAATGCAAGGGCGCCGGATTCGCGCAGCAACCTGACGACTCTCAGCGGCAGCGGACTGGAGCTCGGCTTTTTAGCCATCGGCCTCTTAGCAAAGCTCATAAATGGGATCGGAGAACAAAATAGTAAAAATGGCCCTGATGATATCAGGGCCTATTATATAGAGTTAAACCAGGGGTAAAAAGTCGAAACTCCGACTCATGCCTGATTCGGTGCTTGCCTTTGTCGGCGGGCATAAACACTCATGCGATCAAGAGCCGCTCGTCCAATATCTCGATCCAATGATTGACGGGTAACGAGGTGCCGCTTTGTACGTGCATCAGACAACCGATATTCGCGGTAACGATGCGAACGGGATTGCCCGTCTCCAGTGCCATGACTTTATTTTTTAGCAGCTGCTGCGACAATGCCGGCTGCAAAATGGAATAAGTACCTGCCGAGCCGCAGCAAAGATGAGCATCCGGCACGATAGTCAGATCGAAACCCGCAGCAAGCAGAATCTTCTCCACCACACCGCGAATTTGCATACCGTGTTGCAGCGTGCAAGGAGAATGAAAAGCGATGGCTGGCTTTCTGGTGTCCACTGGTACGCTGCCGAGAAGAGGAAGCAGCGCGGGGATTTCAGCTTCGAGAATTTCGCTGATATCCCGGGACAATTCCGAGATACGTGCAGCCTTTTCCGCATAGGCGGCATCATGGCGCAATAAATGACCATATTCCTTCACTGTCACGCCACAACCACTGGCGGTCATGACAATAGCTTCCACCCCTTCCGCCCCCTGTGGTCCTTGAGCGGAATCAATTCCTGTGCCATTGCTAACATAGGGCCACCAGGCATCCACGTTGCGACGCATGTAATCCAGCCCCTCCTGCTGGGCATTCAGATGGTAAGAAATTGCCCCACAGCAGCCTGCGTTTTTCGCCTTGATCAGGGATATGCCGAGGCTGTCCAGTACTCGTGCCGTGGCAGTATTGATAGCGGGTGCCAATAACGGTTGCACGCAGCCATCGAGCAATAGCATCCTGCGCGTGTGCCGCGCGGGCGGCCATGTTTTCGCAGATTGCATTTTGTTCATTTGTTGCGCGGGTGGTGGGATCGAATCTTTCAGGCTGCCCGGCAGCAATGGCCGGACCCCCCGTCCCAATTTCAGCAAGGGTGCGAACATTCCGGGATGGGGCAACGTCTGGCGCAATGCGTACCGCATCGCACCGGCTGCCACACTGCGTCCGACCTTTTTTTCAACAATGCCACGGCCGATATCCACCAGCCGCCCATAGCGCACACCA
>JBDTDT010000065.1:0-3170 GCA_039922995.1 Nitrosospira sp.
CTTTTCACCCGACCACGAGGGCCGACTCATACCTCGGAGCAGCCTTCGCCAGCGCCGTGCCGGAGCCTGAAATGGCCATGATGTATATGATGGGCCTGATGGTTGTTTTGGCCGGCAGCAGAAGACGTAAGTTGCGGGCGTAAAACAGCGCCAGATTCAGAGCAGGGAAACCCATGCGGCGAGATTTATAATCGAGCCGCACCCGCTTATAGAAGCATAGTGGCTCAAGCGGTCGCAAAAACAGCCAGGATCGGTTCTTATGATAAATCTTTAAAATCCGAAAGCAGCAGTTCGCTTAAGCGCGGTTTCTCGATCCCATATCCTTGCGCGTAATCCACGCCGATCTTCTCTAGCGCGGCCAGGATCGCATCGTTCTCCACAAACTCCGCGAGTGTCTTGATATGCATGACATGCCCGATATGGTTAATGGCCTCGACCATCGCGTAGTCGATGGGATCATTGACCATATCTTTCACGAAGCTTCCATCGATTTTCAGATAGTCAACCGGCAAGTGCTTCAAATAAGCGAATGAGGACATGCCGCTCCCAAAATCATCGAGCGAAAACCGGCAACCGAGTTCTTTTAATCTGCCAACCAATACGGTCGCCTGGGCCAGGTTGGAAATTGCGGACGTTTCCGTGATTTCAAAACAAATGCCAGTGGGCGGAATCTTGAAACGATCGAATTGCGCCACCACAAATTCATAAAAATTTTCATCGCAGATCGAATCCCCCGAAAGATTGATGGCACATGTGCCCACCGCTTTGCCCGGTGGATGGCGACGCACGTATTGTGCGAAAGCGGTCGTGATTACCCATCGGTCGAGTTGCGGCATGAGGCCGTAACGTTCGGCAGAGGGGATGAAGGCCATTGGAGGAACCAGCTTCCCATCTTCATCCTGCATGCGCAATAACATTTCAAAGTGCTCCCCCTCCTCGCAATTATTTCCGAGGGGCAATATTTTCTGGGAGTAAAGGACAAACCTCCCCTCATTAAGCGCCTTCTGTATCCGCCCCACCCATCCCATCTCGCCGTGGCGTTGCGCAATCCCCATATCTTCCACGGTATAAACTTGTACCCGGTTGCGACCTTTATCTTTTGCGAGATAACAAGCTGCATCCGCCATTTGCAAAATATCGGGGAGGGTTTCGCTTCCATTGCCGAAGGTCACCAACCCAATGCTTATGCCGAGCTGGAATACTTTTTCTTTCCAGACAAAGTTGAAATCCTGCACCGATTGCCTTAAAAGCTCAGCCACGCGAAGCGCGGGTTGCGTCGGGCAACCTTCCAGCAGCAAGCCAAATTCATCCCCGCCGACCCGCGCCAGGGTGTCATTTGTACGAAGTTGGCCCTGGAGAATACTGGTGATCTTTTTTAACAGTTCGTCACCGGCAATATGGCCACATGAATCGTTTACGATCTTGAAGTGATCGATATCCACATTAAGCAATGTATGCTGCTTGCTGCCCTGTTTGGCCGAAAGCAACGCAAGTAATAGGCGTTGTTCGAATTCCCGTCGGTCAATAAGGCCGGTCAATGCATCATGGGAAGCCTGAAACGTCATCTGCGCTGCCATCTCGCGCGCTTGTGTCACATCATGGAATATCAGGACAGCCCCTATGATTTTTCCCTGGGGATCCCGCAGCGGCGTGGCGGAATCTTCAATATAGAACGTGTTGCCGCTTCTTTGAATCAGCACGGTATGAAGCGCCAGGCCAACGTTTGTTTTACCCTGAATAATCAACTCAACAGGGTTAAGGGTGTTTTCTTTAGTATGAGGATGGAGGATCTTGAATACTTCTTGAAGTGGATGGCCTCTCGCTTCTACCGATGTCCAGCCCGTCATGGTCTCCGCAACTGGATTTAAATAAGTCACCTTGCCGCGCATATCAGTGGTGATAACGGCATCTGAAATATGGTTGAGCGTAGCGCGCAATCGCTCTTTCTCTTCTTCGGTTTTTCTTTCGGCGACTGCCAGAAATTCCTGTGTGTCAGAGAGCTTCTTCCCGGTTTCCATTAACTCTCGATTCCGATCATCCCGGTCATCAATTTCTTGTACTAACGCCTCATTGACTTCGTGCAGATCGCCCGCGCACGCGAGCATCCTGTTCTCCACATTTTTGTTTTGCGCCAACGCATCTTCAACCTGCAACACGTTGTGCCTAGCCGCCTCTATCCTGGCCGTTTCATTAAAAACCGCAAGCTCGTCAGCACAGATTTCGAGCCTACCTTCCACCTGCCGGTTTTTCTCCAATGCTTCTTCCAGCGAAGGCTGCAGAATAACGGACGGCAACGATGGAGAATCATCTGAATTAGCTGATTCATCAGATTGACTGGAGTCAAGTAACTTCATGCAATCCTTGAGCTTGGAGCAATTAAATAAGAGGAAGAGGTAAAGCGCCGGGTTGTAATATGACAGCGAATGCCTCTGCTTCCATTGGACGACCAAAGAAATAGCCCTGGCCCTCGTCGTATCTGTGAGCCACAAGATATGCATATTGCTCGTCTGTTTCCACGCCCGCAGCGATGATGCGGAGGTTGAGATTCTTCCCCATGCTGATTACGGTGCTTACGATGGCGGCATCATCCGGGCTGGTGATCATTCGTTTGACGAACGACTGGTCTATTTTCAGAGCATGAATTGAAGATCGTCTTAGAAAATTGAGCCCGGAATCCCCCATGCCGAAGTCGTCGATGGTAAGTTTTATCCCCAGCTCTGCGAGTGCCTCCAGCACTGAATCAGTAGATTCTGAATTCCCAATAATGACTTGTTCGGTAAATTCCATCTCCAGGTATTTCGGCTCCAGTTTCGTTTCCTTGAGGGTCGTCCGTACGGTTTCCAGAAAATCCGGGGCGCTTAATTCGATCGCGGAAATGTTGACCGAGACGGTTATCCGATGCAACCCGGCTTCTTGCCAGACTCGGGCCTGCCGGCAAGTTTCGCGCAATACCCAACGGCCGATTTGCAGGATCAGGCCGCTGTCTTTCGCAATGGGCACGAACTGTGACGATGGCACCAGTCCCCATTCCGGGTGCTGCCAACGAATAAGGGCTTCGGCTCCCACGATCTGTTTGCTGTGAAGATTAATTCTCGGCTGGTAATGCAGCAAAAATTCCCGCCGTTCCAGTCCCAGGCGCAGGCAGGCTTCGACGGAATGACGCTCGACGG
>JBDTDT010000066.1:0-20859 GCA_039922995.1 Nitrosospira sp.
CTTTTCACCCGACCACGAGGGCCGACTCATACCTCGGAGCAGCCTTCGCCAGCGCCGTGCCGGAGCCTGAAATGGCCATGATGTATATGATGGGCCTGATGGTTGTTTTGGCCGGCAGCAGAAGACGCAAACTTGCGCGGGCATAGATTCAGCTCCGGGCCGGGTGGCGAGGTCATACTTTGAGAAACGGTTTGATTTCTCCGTGTCCGGGTAGTTTGGTGCATTCCCGATACCGATTAGGCATCTTATGCTGATAACATTCAAGAGCAATGCGTATGCCGATATAACACTCTTTGGCGATGTCGCCCTGCGGCTCCTGAAAATGATGGGGCACAGCGGAACCGTGCCAGGTGCGATATTGGCTGAAGATGTTCCCGCGGCGCTGGATCGCCTGAAGCAGGGGATTGATGCGGAAACGCCGATGGCGTCCCCGCCGCCCGAGAATATCCAGCAGGATAAAGAACCGGATGATCAGGCCGTGAGCCTGAAATATCGCGCCTTGCCCTTGATTGAACTGTTCACCGCGGCGGCAAAAAAGAATTGCGACGTGATGTGGCAATAGCGTAGAAGCCGCCCTGGCGGAGGATTGAATAAAAAAATTGTGGTTTTAATGTGAGGTAACGAACAGAGTATTGTTTTGGAATAGCTATAATACGTATGAGTGCTGCTCTTGTCCTCCCCTTGAAAGGCACTCCCGGTCCGGCGCGATAGCATCGCTCCGGACTTTTTCTGTATGAAATTTCTGTGCTCTTGCAACGTTGCAGGCAAGAAATAGTCGTGCCCAGAACTGTTGCCGAATATGTCGATGCGACGCCCGAAGGGGAAGAGAATTATTTCCCCCCGGGGCTAAAATCCTCCTTTGACCGAACCAGCTTGCCAATTTCGGCAATCAGTTCGCCAGACTCGACAGGCTTGGAAAGATGCGTCTGAAAACCGGCGTTTGCCGCGTTGACCTGATCTTGCGGACGAGCAAATGCCGTGAGTGCGATGGCGGGGATGCTCCCGCCCTTCTCCAGAGAACGGCTTCTTATTTCACGGATAAACTGGTACCCATTCTTCTCCGGCATGCCGATGTCGCTGACAATCACGTCCGGTACGATCGTCTCCAGAAGCTCCAGCCCTTCCGTGGCACTCACGGCGGTCGTCACGTTGGCGTGGCAGCGTGTAAGTATTTTCCTGACAAGTTCACGCGCATCCGGCTCATCGTCAACCACCAGCACATTTATTCCCGAGAGCGAGAAGTTTTCTTTCCCGAAAGGATTCCGCTTCACGGGCAGCATTTCATTACCCGCCTTATCGCTGGCGGCTGGCAGGTTCACAATGAACGACGATCCCTTATCCACTCCGGCACTCATAGCCCGAACTACTCCGCCATGAAGCTCCACTAATTGCTTGACGATGGCAAGGCCGAGGCCAAGGCCGCCATACTGCCGGGTAAGCGAAGCATCGGCCTGGCGAAAGCGTTCGAAAACATGGGGCATAAAGTCCGGCGAAATACCCAGGCCCGAGTCGTGGATCCCGATTTCGAGGTACGAGCCTATTTGCTCAACCACAATTTCTATTCTGCCGCCCTTGGGCGTAAATTTGATCGCATTGGAAAGGAGATTCCAGAAGACCTGCTGGAGCCGGTTGGAATCTCCGGAGATCGGGTTTACCCGCCGGTCAATTGTTTTCTCCAGAATAATTCCTTTGGCTTCAGCGGTCGGCTTCACCGACTCAACCGCGGCATCCACCAGTCCGGCTATATCCAGCCGCTGCATATCAAGCCGTACCTTGCCGGAGATGATGCTGCTCATTTCTAGAAGATCCTCAATAAGCTTATTCTGGGCGCGAGCGTTTCGCTCGATGGTTTCCAGGCCTCGATGAATATCCTCCTGCTTCATGTTTCCGCCCAGGATGAGCTGCGACCATCCCAGGATGGCATTCAGCGGCGTCCTGAGCTCATGGGAGAGGGTTGCCAGAAATTCGTCCTTAAGCTGACTGGCCCGCTCGGCCTCGTTCCTGGCAATACGTTCATTCTCGAGGAGCTGCCTTTTTTCCGTGTCCGCCTGAACCAATGCTTCGCCAAGCTCCGCCACTTCGTTGGTGGCATTGCCGTATCGGTTGGGGCGAATACCCCGGGTGATGCCTGCCACCTGGCGGGCAAGCTCCGCCAGGGGCATCAGTATTCCAAGACGGGTATACAAAATTATGACGACGGTCGCAAACAGCGCGATAAAGATAAGTACCATCTCGGACATGATATAACGCTCAAGCCGGGCAAGCCCTATGTCCGATTCAGCTTGCATGCGTCCGTTGAATAAATCCATGAACTTCTGGATAGGTTCCATGACACTGGCTTTGCCGATATCATAGTCTTCGCCAAACAACAAGCCGGTGGCGAGGTTCCGGTCGGGCTTGCGGCGTATCGTAAAATTGCCCTTTCCGTCGTCATACAGGCCCTTCATGGCGGCGAACGCCTTCTTCTCCACCTGGATCAGCCTGTCTGAATTTTCCTTCGCTTCCTGCAGCAATGCGAATTCCTCATCGCTGAAGCCCTCCTGCTTCATCATTTCCAGTAAGGAAATGGTCTCGCCTTGTACGGCGGTGGCAGGCTCATCTATGGCCGCGAGGTGCCAGTAAGTAGCGGAATAATTGAGCGGCCGCGGCTGTTTGCCGTCACGAATAGCGATTATCCTGAAAAAATAACGCTCATACACCGGATTTCCGGTAATCACATAGTTGCGCGCCATATTGGTAAGGTCTTCAGAGCTTTGAAGTAATTCATCGGCGAGGAGAATCGCACGAAATCGATGACGCTCGTTATTGGTAATATCGTTGCGAATGCTCAAGGAATGAAATACCAGTGCCCCGATGCTTATCAGCAGCAGGCCGAGGGCAACATTGGAAAATTTGGTAAAGCTTTTTATATTCACTGGAATCTTTCTCTGTTCGCCACGCTCGTCAATGGTATCGCACTGAAATGAAATTCCATACATCGCGGCGTGCCTGAGCGCCAAGTTGCCATGTATCCCGGCATCCTTGCAGTTTTCAGTGTACTCCCCTGCACAGCCGATTGTCCGGCCGATATTCATGGTGACTGCTTATGCTCACATGAACATGCATTTGACGGGATTCGCTATCTTCGGGAGAGCAAAGCATGAAAATCTACTCAATTTCTTCATTTTTATGCAACGCTGCTGAAATAAACAAATGTTAAATTTTCTGTCCACTGTTACTTTGGAGCAAATGAAAATGCGTTCATATCGCTCACTGCTTGTTTTTGCCATTCTCGCTATTCTACTGAGTTTAGGGGCGGCAGTTGCCGCCCTGCATGGCATTTCTTACAATGATTCGCAGTCTGCTGCGGAAATGTACGAGGATTTGAACAAGGCGTTTGCCAGGCACTGGAAAGCGCGATCCGGTGTCGATCTTACTGTCCAGCCGGCGCGAAGCAAATCCGGTGTACCCATTCATGCTGTCATAGACGGACTGGACGTCGTTACGCTTACATTGTCCTATGATGAGAACGCGCTGAAAAAAAACAGTAAATTCACACTGCCCGATTGGCAGGAGCTTTTGCCGCAAAACTCGCCCTATACGTCGACCATCGTATTTCTCGTACGCAAAGACAATCCGAAGACGCTAAGGGATTGGGATGATCTCGTGCGCCCCGGTGTCGAAGTGGTCGCACCCAACCCTCGGACCTCGACTGACGGGCGCTGGAGCTACCTGGCAGCATGGGGTTATGCACTCAAACAACCCGGCGGTAACGAAACAAGCGCGCTTGAGTTCGTCCAAAAGCTGTTTGCCGACAGCAGGAAGCTGGAGTCCGGGATCCGTGCGTCCGTGATGACCTTCGTTGAACGGAATACCGGTGATGCGCTGCTGATCTGGGAGAACGAAGCTCATCGGGTTATCAGGGATTTTGGAAAAGACAGGTTTGAAATAGTCACGCCCTCCCTGTCCATCCTGGCCGAGCCTACCGTCAGCGTGGTAGATAACGTGGTAGAACCGAGTGAAGCGCAGGACGTGGCCAAGGCCTACATCGATTATCTCTACACCACGAAAGCTCAGGATATTGCAGGCAAACACTATTATCGCCCCCGTGACGAGAAGGTGGCTGCAAAATATGCGGCGCAATTTCCCTTTATGAACCTGTTCACCCTCGACGAGGTTTTCGGCGGCTGGAAGGAAGCGCAGAATGCGCATTTCTCAACCGGCGGAACGCTCGACCGCATGCAGGCCAATTAGTGCGCGTATCGGTCGCGAGGCATGCACGGCCAGCGGAAAGCGTGAAAGAAGGCTGTGAATCCGGCGGCGATACCGTTTGCCTGTTAGCCGGTACGAAGGGCTTAGCCGATAAGGCTGCCTGGCGGCGAATCCGCTCACCTGCTGATAGCCTCGTCGGGGCCGGTTAGCACAAGTTCGCTGATCCGGAGTTTGCCCGGGCACGGCAGTTTTCTATTCGTTTCTCATAAAAAATCCCCTCAGGCACATCGGCTTTTTCGACTGGAGTTCCAGTCGGTTATTTGGCTTCGCCATACTCAATATGCGTAGAACCGAACAGTCGGCAGAATTTATTTTTCTGCCGATTTTCCTGATTATGTGTGCCAGCGCACTGATCAGTTGGAGTGGAAGGAAGATGATGGCATCCATGGAGCATAGTATGCCTCTAGGTGGGAGCTTTAAGCAGTTTTCATTCATTCAACTCTGGAGCAAAAAAACATGGATATCCAAAATAAATCATTTGTTCTGACCCTCATTCTCATAAGCGGCTTAGCCCTTGCCGGTTGTGGAAAAAGTGAGAAAGCGGCTACACCCGCAGCCCCTCAACCCGAAGCCAAGACTACGGTAGGAACGGACGTAGATGATGGCACCATTACCACTAAAGTAAAGTCTGCTTTGCTGGCCGATGCAGATGTCAAGAGTTTCGATATCAAGGTCGAAACGCGCAAGGGTGAAGTTCAGCTGAGCGGCTTCGTGGACAACCAGACGCAGATCGACCGCGCGATAGCAGTGGCCAAAGGCGTGCAGGGGGTAAAAAGCGTAGACAATAAAATGACCCTGAAGACAGCTACTACCGTGGGCGAGAAGATCGATGACGGCGTCGTTACTACCAAAGTAAAGGCCGCGCTGCTCGGCGACTCCGGCGTGAAAAGTTCCGATATCAGCGTGGTGACCAGCGATGGATCTGTCCAACTCAGCGGGTTTGTGAATGATCAAACCCAGATTGACCGGGCAACCGAAGTCGCACGCGGAGTCGAGGGCGTAAAGAACGTCGTCAATGAAATGAGCATCAAGAAATAAATAAAGGCGATAGCGGGTGCTTGATGAATCGCAACTATTAATTAAAACCTGGAAAGGAGCTCAAAAATGAACTGGGATCAAGTGGAAGGTAACTGGAAACAATTCAAGGGTAAAGTGAAGGAACAATGGGGAAACCTGACCGACGACAACCTGGACAAGATTGCAGGCAAGCGCGATCAGCTCGCAGGGAAGATCCAGGAATCCTATGGAATCAGCAAGGAAGAGGCGGAGAAACAGATTTCCGTCTGGGAGAAGAAGCATGAGGATATGTATCCTCCCAAGTAAATAAAGCGAAGCGGCATGCTGCAGTCATGGCATGCCGCCTAAATGTTACAGGCATGCCATGTAAATGGAAGGGAAATCATGAATAAATTCGGTGTGATAGCGATTATAGGCGGCCTTGCATTAAGTACCGGTGCGATGGCAGAACCAACCATGACGAAGGATGCTTACAAAGCCGAGAAAGAGCGCATCAAGGATGACTATAAGGCAGACAAGGCACGCTGCGGTTCATTCTCCGGCAATGCCAAGGATATCTGCCAAGCAGAAGCAGAGGGCAAGGAAGATATCGCGGAGGCTGATCTCGAAGCCAAGTATAAACCTTCCAAGTCAAGCCGGAACAAGGCGGCTATCGCGAAGGCGGAAGCGGATTATAAAGTAGCAAAGGAGAAGTGCGATGACCAGGCCGGCAATGCGAAGGATGTCTGCCTGAAAGATGCAAAGGCAACGGAAGCGGCCGCAAAAGCCAACGCCAGCAAGGAAGAGTAAGAAGCGGCAGCAGGGCAGTTGCGTCAATAAATAATTTTCCATAAAGAGGAAATATCATGCTTTATACAATCGCTGTTGTTTTGATCATTCTTTGGTTACTGGGATTGGTGAGTTCCTATACGATGGGTGGATTCATACATATTCTTCTGGTAATCGCGATAGTGGTAATCCTGCTTAGGGTTATTAGCGGGAATAGGCCTTTGTGATCATACCGTGCTCAAATGCGTGTTTCGTAAGAATTGGATAGCAGTGAGACCGGGCAGGCAACTGCCCGGTTTTCGCAGAGTCGTATTATTATTTTTTGCATAGTAAAAATCGGCTTTTTGCCTTTTGTAGTATCCATCACTCCCACTCGGTTGTTCAATCCCGATCTAACCTATTGAAGTAATTTAAATATTTTCGCAGAACGCTTCGCAATCCCGCCAAGCATGCTGTCAAAGAGTTACGCTCTTGATTTAAGAGGAAAATTTCCCGAAAAAATTTCGTGAGGTTTCGGTATCTATTGAGGTCAATCGGCGATAGTCCTTGAAGAAACCGGTTTTACTCCCCACCACTCCATCATCAACAGGTCGCCCAAACCCGCATGGTTAAAGGGTTTAGTGGTGATCAACATGAGTTTTTATCGTTGCTTTTGCCGTCAGAAGCACACATCTTTTGCTTGTGCGGGAGATGGAGCGATTTGCGGGGAAGCGACGCTAGTGACACAATCATCAATCGGGCATCAGAATACCAAAGAAAATTGCGATAAGCCATAGCAGCGGGAAGATCATCTGGATCGATCTCGCGAGGAGCGAGTTGGTTACGAGGACGAGCCCATCGGGGGAGTCCTCAAACGCCGTACCTCTACATCAATCTGGTCTAACTGTCGCCTCCACCAACTGATCGCTTCGCTCAGTACATCCCTGCAGTCGTCGCCTTCCCACGGACCATCCAACATTGGGCGGTAGATGTTCTCGTTGAGGGCGAAGACTTGGCTGATCATCATTGGCTCTCCGCCATTCAGCGGGACGATCGGAGTCTGCATGGCAACAGGAACATCTTCTAGCGGGTGCACGTCACTGTGATACTCCTTCAACAAGTTATTCCGTTCACGTTCAATGAACTCGCGGAAGATCTCGTGCTCCGCGCCATGCTTCCAGCGACGAAAAAAATCGCCAGCAACCTGCTTCGTCACCGTGTCTCGCCCATCAATCTTATCGAGCACGTGTCCAACAGCACGCGTCAACGCTACGGCACCGGCCCAGAGGATGCGCCATCGCTGAAGGTCCTGCTCCTCCTCGAGCATTTTCAACGCGAGACGACAATCCTCAAGCACCTCTCTAGCCCTCAATGTCATGATGAGCTCCCAGGAGAAGGAGGTTCATCCTTGAAAGCATCGCCTTGATTTTTGTAGGTCACTCGATTCAACGCGGCCTTCGACATGCAGCGGTCTGCGTCGTAGCGCGACGGAAGAACATATCTCGAACCGCCGGCGTAGGTATGTAGCGCCACCATGATGTCCAGCGCCTGTTGCGAGAGATAGATGTTGCGCAACTTGATCGTGCCCTTCGGGGAGACCGTGACGTACATACCCTCACGATCGGTCGGCTTGTATGATCTTTCCCTCGGCCTGAGGTGTTTCAACTCGGTGTCGGTCAGCATCTAATCCTCCAATGGACGGTCCTTTTTGCCGTCATAACCGGAAATGTCTTAGCGGTAAAACCTTTGGCACGAATCGACCTGAATTCGATACCGTCGCAACTGCCGATAACAATCGGCGCTCGGCACCGATAGATGTCGATAGACTTCGTCATATTTATTTAAAATATAGGCTTACTATGAAATACCAATAATCCTCGAAAGCTGCCGAAGGACCTGGAATTATTCCCACTCAATCGTCGCGGGCGGCTTGCCTGAAATATCGTAGACTACGCGATTGATGCCGCGCACTTCATTCACGATGCGGTTGGACACCTTGGCCAGCAAGGTATAGGGAAGCTCCACCCAGTGCGCCGTCATGAAGTCCTCGGTTTTGACCGCTCTCAACGCCACGACGTATTCATAGGTTCGCCCGTCGCCCATCACGCCACCGATTTCACCGGCAGGAAGACGGCAAAGGCTTGCGAAGCTTTTTCATACCAGCCGGCGGCGCGTAATTCCTCAATAAAAATTGCGTCGGCGCGACGCAGCAATTCTGCGTATTCGCGCTTCACCTCGCCGAGGATGCGGACGCCCAACCCGGGCCCCGGGAAAGGGTGGCGGAACACCATGTCGTGTGGCAGGCCCAACGCCAGACCGAGTTCGCGCACCTCATCCTTGAACAGTTCGCGGAGGGGCTCCAGTAATTTCAGGTGGAGCGTGTCGGGCAGCCCCCCGACGTTATGGTGGGATTTGATGGTATGGGCTTTCTTTGTCTTGCCGGCCGATTCAATCACGTCCGGGTAAATGGTTCCCTGGGCGAGCCAGCGGGCATTGGCGATTTTTGCCGCTTCGCACTGAAATACTTCCACAAATTCCGCACCGATGATGCGGCGCTTCCTTTCGGGGTCGGCGACGCCTTGCAAACGTCCGAGAAACGCTTCGCCGGCATCGACGTGGATGACTTTGAGGCCGCGATGCCTGCTGAACGTATCCATCACCTGCTCTGCTTCGTTGAGCCGCAGGAGGCCGTTGTCGACGAACACGCAGGTAAGCTGTTTGCCGATGGCGCGATGAATAAGCGCCGCGGCGACCGACGAGTCAACGCCTCCGGATAGACCCAGGATCACCTCGTCTGCACCGACTTTGGAACGAATTTTTCCGATTGCTTCTTCGAGGAAGCCGGGCATGTTCCAGTCGTGGCCGGCTCCGCAAATATCGTGGACGAATCGCCCGATAATGGCCTTGCCCTGTGGCGTGTGGGTGACCTCCGGATGGAACTGCATGCCGTAGAATCGGCGTGCCTCATCCGCTATGGCGGCATTGGGCGTTGCAGCATTGCGGGCCATCACTTTGAACCCGGGGGGGATTGCCGTTACCTTGTCGCCATGGCTCATCCATACATCCAGAACCGGTTTGCCGTCCGCACCGATGCGATCCTGGATGTCCCGCAGGAGCGCAACCTGGCCACTGGCCTGGATTTCAGCGTAGCCGAATTCGCGGACTCTGGACGTCTCCACTGTGCCGCCCAACTGCGCAGCCATTGTCTGCATGCCGTAGCAGATACCCAGTACCGGGATACCGAGCTCGAACACGCTTTGCGGTGCGCGCGCTGTTTCATTCTCTGCAACAGAATCCGGGCCGCCCGAAAGGATGATGCCTGCCGGCGCAAAATTCTCGATGAACTGCGGGCTGACATCGCTTGGATGAACCTCGGAATAAACGTTGGTTTCCCGCACTCGGCGGGCGATCAGTTGCGTATATTGGGAACCGAAATCAAGAATGAGTATTTTCTGATGCATGGCATGGGGCGTCAGGATATATCGCCCGACGCGCGAAGGAGGGAAATGGATGTTGAGAGACTATACTGGCGTCGGGCAGCGCGTGGAAATATCCGCCTTATTCATCGAGTGGCGCAATATGCGTAGCGTCAAGCAGGCACCTATTTCGCTTATTCCACATGATAATTCGGTGCCTCCTTGGTGATCTGCACGTTATGGACGTGGGATTCGCGGATGCCGGCGGAAGTGATTTCGATAAACTCGGCTTTGGTATGCATTTCGTCAATTGTTCCGCAGCCAAGATAACCCATCCCCGAGCGTATGCCACCCATGAGCTGATGAATTACGGCGATAACGCTGCCCTTGAAAGGAACGCGGCCTTCCACGCCTTCGGGCACCAGTTTCTCGGTATCCTGCTCGGCCTGCTGAAAATAACGGTCGCTCGACCCCTGCTGCATTGCGGAAAGGGAGCCCATGCCACGATAGATCTTGTAGGACCGTCCCTGGAAAAGCTCGATTTCTCCCGGTGATTCCTCCGTACCCGCGAACAGGCCGCCCAGCATGACTGAGTTGGCCCCCGCGGCGATTGCCTTGGCGATATCGCCGGAATAACGGATTCCCCCATCGGCAATCAGGGGCACGCCGGTTTTTTTCAATGCATCGGACACGTTTTTGATGGCGGTGATTTGCGGCACACCCACGCCGGCAACAATGCGCGTCGTGCAAATCGAGCCGGGACCAATTCCGACTTTTACGCCATCGGCGCCGTACTCAACGAGTGCCCTGGCAGCGGCACCGGTGGCAATGTTGCCGCCGATAACCTGAATTTCCGGGAAGCGTTTTTTTACCCACTGGATCCGGTCCAGCACACTCTGGGAATGGCCATGCGCAGTATCCACCACGATGACATCCACACCGGCTTCCGCAAGCGCTTCCGCGCGCTCGTCGCTGCCCTCGCCGACGCCGATGGCGGCGCCCACACGCAAGCGTCCAAGATCATCCTTGCATGCATTGGGATGTTCCGAGGTTTTGATGATGTCTTTTACGGTAATCAGTCCGCATAATTCGAAGTCGCCGTTCACGACCAGCACTCTCTCCAGGCGGTATTTGTGCAACAATGCCATCGCTTCTTCGCGGGTGGTGTCTTCGCGTACTGTCACGAGCCGTTCCTTGAGCGTCATGATGTTCTTGATGGGTTGATCCAGATTGGTTTCGAAGCGCAGGTCACGATTGGTGACGATGCCCACTACCCTGGAACCCTCTACCACCGGCAAGCCCGATATCTTGTACTTGTGGATGAGATTAAGCACTTCACGCACAGTCATGTCCGGAGGAATGGTGATCGGTTCTTTTACCACGCCGCTTTCGAAGCGTTTGACCTTGGCCACATGTGCCGCCTGTGATTCCGTTGGCATATTCTTGTGAATGATGCCAATTCCCCCCTCTTGGGCGAGGGCAATGGCGAGCCGTGCTTCGGTAACCGTATCCATGGCGGCGGAAACCAGCGGGATATTAAGAGAGATCGCGCGAGTCAGCCGGGTGGTTAAGTTCACGTTGCGCGGCAAAACTACCGAATGGGCGGGAAGCAGCAAAACGTCGTCAAAGGTGAAAGCTTTTTCAACCAGGCGCATGATATTGATCCTCAAAGCGGCATTATAACGAAACTCGGGGAGCGGGGACATCGGTCCCCATTATTGCGGAAAATCTAGCAGCCTATCGGACTTGAAGAATCGATGCGAAAATGTGACTGGGTGAGGGTAGATTTTGACGATTTTGAAGGCCAATAGTTGTTCTATTGGCCTTTGTGAGCAGAAAGCGGCGAAATACAGGCCAGCTAGACGCTTTTGCAGCCGATTTTCTTTAAGTCCGACAGGATGCTAGAGAACCTGGAGCTGAAACCGGCCGGCTCACATGTCGGGGGCAAGGAACATCGATGAGAGGGCGGCCGGCGGCATAAGACCTGAGCTTATGTGTTCTCACCCCTTCTTCCGCGCCGCGAATTCTTTTGCGCGCCTTCGGCGTCGCTCCTTGGGGTCGACGGGTAAAGGCCGATAAATCTCCACGCGGTCGCGATGGCGCAGAATGGTGCCGGGTCTGACCAGTTTGCCGTATATGCCCAGATTGTTTTGCGAAAGGTCGATCTCCGGAAATATGCTGAGGATTCCGGAAAGCTCCACGGCCTGCTGCGCTGTTATCCCGGCCGGGAGACTCAGTTGGCGCATTATCTGATTGTCCGGTAATGCATAGACGACTTCGACTTCGATGATTCGTTCATGAGCGTCCATAAACTTCTTCAGCGCGTTCGATGAACGCCTCCACGAAGCTATTGGCGATAATGAAAAATACCGGCCCTACAAGTTTTTCCAGGAATATATGCGAGAATGTGTAATGCAAACGGAATTCTATTTTGCAGGCATCTTCCGCCAGGGGAATGAAATGCCAGTGCCCATCCAGGTTTTGGAACGGGCCGTCCAGCAGCGTCATTTTGATCAGTTCCGGCGGCCGCCGGGTATTCTCCGTAGTAAAACTGTGCTTGATGTGATGATAATCGATCAGGATTGTCGCATGGGTAACGGACTCATCCTGCGGGCTAACGGATGAACCGCCGCACCAGGGCAGAAATTTTGGATAATCTTCGACTGCGTCTACCAACGCGAACATCTGACTTGCGGAATAACCTACCAGAACCGACTTTTCTATATCAGCCATGAGATAAACTGCCCAACCCACGAAACAGTATCGAAAGCTGTTAAAATACACGAAACCAGCGTGGAACTCACCCTTTTTCTTCCCTTACATGAGCATCGTTCAGAACAAGAAAGCCTTTCACGATTATTTTATCGAGGAAAAGTACGAAGCGGGCGTGATTTTCGAAGGTTGGGAGGTCAAGGCGATCCGGGCAGGGCGGGTGCAGGTAAAAGAGGCTTACGTCATCATCCGCAACAGCGAACTGTTCCTCATCGGCTGCCATATCAGCCCCTTGCCAACAGCATCTACGCATATTCATCCGGATCCGGTGCGCACTCGCAAGTTGCTGTTGCATGCCGAGGAAATCAAGCGGCTCATTGGCAAGGCCGAACGCGCCGGCTATACGCTGGTGCCGTTGGACATGCACTACAAGGCAGGGAAAATCAAGCTCGAAATCGGCCTGGCCAAAGGTAAGAAGCAGCATGACAAACGCGAATCAGAAAAACAGAAAGAATGGGTACGCGACAAGCAGCGCCTGATGCGTGCCAAATAATCCATTATGCAGTTTTGCGAGTTGATTCTTGCGGATTATTCGTAAATCATTAACTTCCGTTTATAGCCGTTGCCTATTTCTATCATGCAGAAACCCATTGCCATCTGGTTACTCGTTTGCTGTGCGCTGGTATTTGCCATGGTGGTTGTCGGTGGCGTCACCCGGCTTACCCATTCGGGACTTTCCATTGTCGAATGGCAGCCCATCATCGGCACGATTCCGCCACTTAGCCAGAATGACTGGGAAGTACTTTTTGAAAAATACCACCAGACGCCCCAGTATAAGAAAGTCAATCTCGGCATGAGCCTGGACGAATTCAAGGGCATTTTTTGGTGGGAGTATTTTCACCGGTTGCTGGGCCGTGTTATCGGACTGGCATTTTTTATCCCATTTCTATATTTTCTCGCCAGGAAGGCAATTGACGGGCCATTAGGCTTGAAGCTGGCCGGCATTTTCCTGCTGGGCGGCCTCCAAGGCGCGATGGGTTGGTACATGGTAAAAAGTGGGTTGGTGGATAATCCCCACGTCAGCCAATACCGGTTGACAGCCCATCTGGGACTTGCTTTCATTATTTATGCCGCAATGCTCCGGGTGGCCCTGGGATTGCTTTCTCCTGTCAGCACATCCTATTACGGGAATGGCAGGTTACGAGGTTTGCGCAGCTTTGCCATCGGCATTACTACCCTGATATTTATCATGATTTTATCGGGTGGGTTCGTGGCGGGCATTCGGGCGGGGCTGGCCTACAATACTTTCCCGCTGATGAACGGCCACCTGATACCGCCCGAGCTATTCATGCTGGAGCCCTGGTACCGGAATTTCTTCGATAATATGGCGACGGTACAATTCAACCATCGCATGATCGCCTGGATGCTGGCGATCCTGATCCCTGTTTTCTGGTTTAAATCGAGGAATCTGCCGCTACCGGGATCGACGCGTCTTGCCTGCAGCCTGCTGTTGCTCATGCTGGCGGTACAGGTAAGCCTGGGTATCGCAACATTGCTGCTGGTGGTACCGCTCCCGCTGGCGGCAGCGCATCAGGCCGGTGCGATGCTGTTGTTTACTGCCGCCCTATGGGTCAATCACCAGCTCCGCCAATAAAAAACGGCTGGATTGGGAGGAATCCTGACTTGCTGGCTGAGTACTAGACCTGGAGCGCCTCGCGTGTGAATTCCGCAGCGTATTCTTTCGTGTTCCCATGACACGCTTCCCGACTCATTAGCAGCCTTTTTAAACGTGTCCGTGAAGTCGGGGTAAAACCCTTGTTGGGGTTTATCGCGGCTGGCATCCAATCAGGAGACATTCAGGCGCCATGCTAATCCCATCATCATCTTCCCGTCGCGAGTTTCCTATATGTTTTCAAATCGTTGCTTCGCTCCCAATGGGCCAATCTGCTTGATTATCGGACCTTAGAACCAGACATCTGCAAAGCAAAGACCCGCTTCAGGACTAAAATTTTCGGTCCTGAGAAAATGAGCGCACCCGTGTCGACCTCTATTACATTCGTTCCTCGTCCAGTCGGCGCCAGTATTTCGTTACTTTCCAATCCACTGATATGGTGCCTGTTTTATAAACGGCATGAAACCTGCTTGGGTGTTGCAGGGGTCAATAATTGCTGCCATTAGAAACTCAATCAGAAGTAATCTGGAACCCACGAGGAGAATATTATGTTTAATAAGGCTCACGTTTTGGTTAGCGCAATACCCATAGCCCAAATAGAAAAGGATGTTTCGATGAAACGACTGATGTCTACAGTTGGCCGCACCAGTCTAACCAGTATTTGTCTGCTGTCCCTTCTCTTGATTGGGAGACCATCTTACGCAACAACGTTTACAGAGCTTGGAGACGCTGGCAATCTTCCGGGTACTGCCCAGATAACGGGTGGCGTGGGATTTCTCACGGAAATTGACGGAACATTGACCCCGGGAAATGGAGACGGCCAGGATATGTATCTGATACATATCGATGGTGGCGGAACATTTTCAGCTACTACCCTAGGTGGGGTAGGTTTCGACAGCGAACTATTCCTCTTCGATGCAAATGGAAAGGGCGTATATGCAAATGATGACGTTTCCGGCGACTTCGCCCCATCAACGCTCCCTGCCGGCGATTCGCTCACACCTATTATTGCTGGGGATTACTACCTGGCAATTACACAATGCTGTTCCGTACCAATCAGTTCGGACGGTCAAATCTTTACGATTGCAGGGCCGCACCATCGTGTCGTAAGTGGCCCGACCGGCGCTGGAGGTGATTCACCGGTCACAGGATACTCGGGCACGTTTGTTCAGACTCCTGCGGTGGGTGGTCCTTATCAGATTTTTCTCATGGGTACGCATCCATTTCTTAGAAGTGGTGATGCTTCAGTCGTTCCGGAGCCACATACGCTTGCGTTAATGCTTGCCGGATTAGGCATGATGAGTTTACTCGCGCGGCATCGTCACAAAATGATTTTCCCTGGCATGAGGATATGAATTATCCCTTTCCGCTATTAATTTTAATATTCCCTGCATTCGTTTGTTACTTAGGGAAGCACTGGAAAAATAGCGGTTTTCGGATTTGAGCAGGCTGCAGCAATTTCTTTAGCACGGACTACCGGCAATTTTTCCCCAGCTGTATTTCCTTGCCGAGTTGCCCTGGTTTTTCTGTTTCATCCTCCGCTCTGGTCATGGCGGAGGAATTTAGAAACACCACTAAATTCGAGTCAGTAAGTGGTTACTCTGGCGCCGTGATAAAGGATAGCAAGGAAATGTACGCTGTATATGGCACGCGTGGCAATATTACGCATGGCAATGCGTCAGGCATTTGGCAGATTCTCATGCTGGCGTCGCAGCAGTTCTCATGCGGGGCAATGCGCTTCGCTTATTACGCCCTACTATACGCTAGCAGTAATTGCAGATCGGGTTAACGAACGTAACCCGTTTGAACGGCCATTCAGGCTAGCAGCCTGTCGGACTTAAAGAATCGAAGCGAAAATGTGATTGGGTGAGGGTAGATTTTGACGATTTTGAAGGCCAATAGTTGTTCTACTGGTCGAAAAGGCGGCGAAATATAGACCAGCCAGACGCTTTTGCAGCCGATTTCCTTTAAGGCCGACAGGCTGCTAGGGAAGCTGCTGATCAATCACAACATCGATACCCTTGGCGCCAACCCTGGCGGGTTGGCTGAGGCCTTGCAGATCGCCGCTTTGCGGCATGGGAGAGCCGGATTTCGAGATTCTGGCGCCTACTACGACTTCATCGGAGAAAGTGGATAGCTGCACGCCGGACCTAGCCATGGAGTCATTGAGCGTGAAAGTAGCCGGCAGATCCTTGACCTGCAGGCGAAGCGTCGCCAGCGGCGCCTTTGGACCCACTTTCGCGCGAGCAAAAATATACAGGCTGTCATTTGGGGAGGCTTTGCCAGCGAGCGCAGGACCCAAGGTCACTTTGCCCGAAAGGGTACCGCCTCCCGGTGCTGCGCCCCCACCCGAAGTTGAGCTTGGGTTATTCCCGGCAGGGGGCGGATTCTGACCCCCTCGCGGTTGATCCTGTGCGCTTGCCATCGTGGGGCCTTTTCCTGCAGCCAGGGATTTCGCTTCGGCTATGCTGCTGCTGACGGATCGCCCCAGCTCGGACTCCGCCGGAATGAGCGCCAGCAATTGCTCCCAGTACTTGGCTGCCTGCGCGAATTTTTTCTGCTCAAATTCGGCCGTCCCCGCCAGCGCCAGCGCTTTGGGATTCTTGGGGTCCAGGCGAAGGGCCTTGTCGATCAGTTCAAGCGGTTGTCCCATCAGGCTACCGTTGTTCGTCATCGCTACAATATCGGCATAATCGGTGATCAGCTCCGCGTCATCCGGGACCAGGGCAAGCACTTTCTCATAAGCAGCTTTCGCTTCGTGGAAACGCTGCATGATGGCATAGGTTCTCCCCAGCATGATCCAGCCTTCTACGTCGTTCGGCTGCTCCTTGAGACGCGTGGTAAGGTTTTCCAGCACCGATGAGAAATTTTCGTGGCCGCCCTCGTCCGAGGTGGATGACATAGGCATCTGCTGGGCCGCGGGTTGCGGTGTCAGCGCCCGTGTGTTGCCCAGCCAGAGATAAAGCGAAATCGCCAGAAGCGGGAGCGCTAATACGACCAATGTTATGGTCGCAACATTCCGTTTGCCGCCGCCCATCACGGTGGCCGTACTGGATTCCCCTTGGGGAATGTCTTCCAGCATCCGGTGCTGCAATTCCCGCTTGCTTTGCTCGTACTGCTCACGCGTCAGGATGTCGGCGAGCAAATCGTTATCGAGTTCGGCGAGTTGATCGCGATAGATATTGACATTGGTGGTATTACGCGCCAAACCGGCGTGCTGGTATTTTTTTCTCAGCAGGGTAGGAATGACGAACAGCAAAGCGCCGACAATAAAAATGCCGACAACAACCCAAAATGACGTCATGCGTTGTTACCCTTGCTGTCCTTTAGCAAGGCTTCGGCCTGCTGGCGCTGTGTCTCGGACAGGGCAGGGTCTTCTATCTGCCTGCGGCGGCGCTTGAGATAGAAAAACAGCAGTATTGCTCCCGCGGCAAGAAAAACAAATGGGCCGAACCACAATAAGAAAGTAGTGGGCTTGACCGGCGGTCGATAGAGCACGAAATCGCCGTAGCGTGCCACCAAAAAGTCGACAATTTCCTTATCGCTTTTATTGTCTTTCATCTGCTCGCGGATTTCGCGGCGCAGGTCGTTGGCAAAGTCTGCCCGGGAACCCGCCAGCGATTCGTTCTGGCATACGAGGCAACGCAAATCCTCGGACAGGTGGATCATGCGCCTCTCGATCTCGGGGTCTTCAGCTACGAGCACTGCCTCCTTGGCCCAACTTGAAGGCAGCACCAACATCAGCGCAAGCAGGAAGGCAAATTTTTTCATGCCGAAAGAATCTTCCCATAAACCGGCATGCCTTGTCTGCGGCAGAATAGCGGAAATTCGAAAAAAGACCGTAGGCTCATCCTTGCAGTTCCTTCACCAACGGGAGGATTTTTGTTTCCAGCGCTTCCACCGTTACGGGACCGATCTGCTTGTACCGGATAACGCCATTTTTGTCGATGACATAGGTTTCGGGCACGCCATAGACGCCATAGTCTATGCCTGTCCTGCCTTCGGGATCCCTTATGCTGACTGTGTAAGGATCACCGAATTGTTTCAGCCATTGCAAAGCCAGGTCCCGCTCGTCCTTGTAGTTGAGTCCGTAGACGGGAACTATCCCGGACTTGGCTAGTTCCACCAGTAGCGGATGCTCCTCGCGGCAGGAAACGCACCAAGAGGCCCAAACGTTCAGCAGCCAAACCTTCCCAAGATTCTCCTTCGACGTTAGCGTCTTATTCGAGTCCTGCAATTGCTGCAGCTGGAATTCGGGAGCAGGTTTTCCGATCAGCGGCGACGGAACCTGACGCGGATTGAGGTTAAGACCGATAAGCAGAAATACAACAAGTACGGAAAATGCTACCAGCGGCAGCAGGTAACGCATCATGCCTTTCTGCTCCGTGCCATCAAGGGAGGTACGGAAACCATGCCGGCCGTACCCACGGCTTTCTTATCGTCGACGGGTTGACGCTTCTCGCGCATGGCCAGCCGATAACGCCGGTCCGACACCGCCAGAAAGCCTCCAAACGCCATCAATATGCAGCCGAACCAGATCCAGTCCACGAATGGCTTATGATAAACCCTGACCACCCATGCCCCGTTTTCCAGCGGTTCACCCAGCGCAACATAGAGGTCGCGGAACACGCCCGTGTCGATCGCGGCTTCGGTCATGGCCATGCCCGAAGCGTTGTAGGTTCTTTTCTCCGGCTCCATGCTGCGAACCTTTTCGCCATTGCGCAGCACATCCAGTTGGCCGATATCAGCCGTGTAGTTGGGGCCCGGTTCTTTTTTCGCACCGTTGAAGCGGAATGTGTAGCCGCCGACTTCGACGGTGTTGCCGATTTCCATGCGGACATCTTTTTCGGTCTCGTAGCCGCCGACCAGCGTGACGCCAATGATGAACACCGCTATGCCCAGGTGCGCAGCATGCATGCCGTAATAGCTGCGCGATTGCGAGGCAAGCTTGGCGAACAGCCCTTCCTTGCCGCTGCTTTGCAGGCGATGCCACAAATTCACGGCCATGCTGGCAATGACCCAGAAAGCCAGCAGCAAACCGAAGCTCACCCATGGCTTCCATTCGCCCAGGACGAAAGGCATTATCAGTGCAGTGACCACGCTTACGGCAAAGGCCCAGCGCAAACGCACCGCCAGATCGGGCAGGCTGGCCTGTTTCCAGCGTGCCAGCGGACCCACCCCGATCAGGAAGATCGCCGGCGTCATCAATGGGACGAATACCGCCTCGAAGTAGGGAGGGCCCACCGATAATTTGCCCAGATCCAGCGCATCGATGATCAGCGGATAAAGGGTGCCGAGCAGAATGCTACCGGCCGCTACCATCATCAACAGATTATTGGCAAGCAGCAGCGATTCCCTGGACAATACTTCGAACTTGCCGCCCAGCCCGATCTTGGGCGCACGCCAGGCAAACAGCAGCAGGGAAGCCCCAATGACGATAACCAGGAATGCAAGGATGAATATGCCTCGCTTGGGGTCGGTGGCGAAAGCGTGAACCGATGTCAGCACGCCCGAACGAACGAGAAAGGTGCCCATCAGGCTTAACGAGAATGCGCAAATCGCCAGCAATACGGTCCAGCTCTTGAAGCTGCCGCGTTTCTCGGTTACCGCCAGCGAGTGAACCAGCGCGGTTCCCACGAGCCAGGGCATGAAAGACGCATTCTCCACCGGGTCCCAGAACCACCAGCCACCCCAGCCCAGCTCATAATAAGCCCACCAGCTGCCGAGCATGATGCCGATAGTGAGGAATGACCAGGCGATAGTGGTCCAGGGGCGTGACCAGCGTGCCCAGGTTGCGTCCAGCTGTCCGCTGAGCAGCGCGGCAATGGAGAAAGCAAATGCCACGGAAAAGCCTACATAGCCCATATAGAGCATGGGTGGATGAAATACCATGCCCGGATCCTGCAGCAGGGGGTTGAGATCGCTTCCCTCCGGGGCTCCCGGCAGCATGCGGTCGAACGGATTGGAGGTAAACAGCATGAAGAGCAGAAACCCCACGCTTACCAGCCCCATCACGCCCAGCACCCTTGCCACCATGTCGTCCGGCAACCGCCGGCTGAACACGCTGACGGCGACCGACCAGGATGCCAGCATTAATACCCACAGAAGCAGCGAGCCCTCATGCGATCCCCAGGTTGCCGCAAAACGATACTCCAGCGGCAGTTTCGAATTGGAGTTCTGCGCGACGTTTATTACCGAGAAATCGCTATTGACGAACGAATAGGCAAGGCAAAAGAATGCGATGGCGATAAACACGAATTGCCCCTGCACGACGGGCCGGGCCAGGGCTATCCATGAAGGGATGCCGCGGGCCGCGCCGATGATGGGCAGGGTACCTTGTATCAATGCCAGCAGCAACGCGAGGATGAGAGCAAAATTACCGAGTTCTGGGATCATGGTTTAGGGGACGATGATTGTGGAAAAAAAATTCACGCCAGGGTTAGCGCCGGGAATAAGGATTTTTCATGACTCCGCCATGCTTTTGCAACGTTGTGTTTGCGTTTTGCTATTATTGTATCAACACAGTCTTGCGTGCTTTATCCGCCTGCTCCAGGGCGCTGGCGGCTTCGGGCGGCATGTAGTTCTCGTCGTGCTTCGCAAGCACCTCGTCCGCGCGGAAAACACCGTCGCTTGCAAGTTTCCCCTGGGCGACGACGCCTTTGCCTTCCTTGAACAGGTCGGGAAGAATGCCCGTATATACCACAGGGATGACTTTTGCGGTATCGGTTACGACGAAATTCACCGTTACGCCGTCACTCTGGCGCTTCACGCTGCCTTCTTCCACCAGGCCGCCAATACGGAAGCTCCTGCCCATAGGCGCTTCATTGGCAGCTACCTGGGTGGGACTGAAGAAAAATACCAGGTTGCTCTGGAACGCATTCAGCACCAGTATGGAAGCAACGCCCAACGCAGTCACTCCCGAAGCGATGATCGCCAGTTTTTTATGACGTGGTTTCATTTCCCTTCTCTTGTTTAGTTGACTGATGAATCAGACTTAAATGTCTCAGCAAAGTTCGTTTACGGTTAAAAACGAGGATAATCTCC
>JBDTDT010000067.1:0-6950 GCA_039922995.1 Nitrosospira sp.
GGGGAAAACTTGCTTGCCAAAAGCACCGGCTGCTTTTGGCAAGCAGTTCAGTAAAAATGAAAATACCACTCTCCTACCCGCAACAAAAACCTCGCATCGGTTGATGAATCGCAAAAATCGTTGCCGCGGGTTTTCAAGTCAGACAGATAAATAGACAAAACGGCCGAATCGGGCCATTCCAGAAAGCTTGCAACGGGCAGGCTATTGATTTGGACCCCATCGTGGCCGGACTGGTGTTGGAATGATGAGGGCCCATGTTATCCCCTGCCGCACCTTGGCGGAAATTTTGGCGGTATGGGCTTACACCCCACCTATGCCGAAATGGTTGAACGATAGGGGCGGTATGAATCGTGAGATTCACGTACCGTTGCGTGAAAGCCTAAAGATGAGATTCCTTGGGGCTACTCGACCAAAATAGATAGCTACATAATTTTTAACAAGTCAGGTTATGATTCGATCCGTTTTCTGAGAGGACTCTAATTAGCAAGGGAGCAATACGAGATTCGGATAGTGCCTACAGAAACTTCTGAATACATTGAATTCGCCCCGTCCGCCCCTATGTATTATTTGTCTGCTTCACCAGCTCTTATGAATATTATGTATGGTTATTGCCGCCTGCACATGATCCCAGGTAAAGTGCGGGCCACTTTAAATGCGATCGGACAAGTGGACCAAAACCTTTCCGTGCAGGGCATTATGTTGCACGAGTTTGTACACTGTCTCGATGTCTCGCGGGGGGAAAATGAATAGCGAGTCAGAAATGCACACACCGCTGCCAGCAGGATGCGATCCGATTTTGCGCCTGGTGCCGATGCCCCCGGACTCTAACTATTCGAGTGATGTATCCGGCGGCTGGATTATGGCGCAGGTGGACACTGCGGGCAGCCTTCCGGCGATCCGCCGTGCCCGCGGACGTGTGGCGACAGTGTCGGTAAATTCCTTTGTTTTCAAACAGCCTGTGTTCGTCGGCGACGTGGTGAGCTTTTATGCCGACATTGTCAAGGTGGGGCGGACTTCCATTACTGTGGATGTTGCCGTCTATGCGCAGCGAGGACTGCGCCAGGGCAGCGAAGAAATATGCATTAAGGTGACAGAGGCCGTGTTGACTTACGTGGCGGTGGATGAAAATCGAAGGCCGCGAATTGTCCCGCCGAAATAACAACGCCGGGTCAAAATCCACATTTAAACTCAATTCACAAAGCTTACACGCCATCGCCACTGACAGCAAAAAACAGGTGGGGCCTGGTACAGCATCAACACCTCCTCCTCTCCTCCGAAAATCTCGGTAGTCATTCAGCGCATCTCATATTATTCAATCTCGTCTCTATCCACGATCAAACCAATGGAAACGTCATTTTCAATTGATCGCAAAGTACGTTAAGGCTGCGCGGAAGCCGGAATCCAACGGTAAAGCGTTGGAATGGATACCCCAAGGTTTCTGGCCACACCCGTGGCGGTACGCCACTAGTTAACAGTTTCTTTGGAGAAGCAATCTTGCTGTCGGTCATCTGGCGTTTTCGGCCACCCTTGCGGCCAAGCTGAAGAGCGACTTCCAGGCCGGCACGAGTGCGCTCTATCGTAAGTTCACGCTCCATCTCGGCCAGGCTGGCCATGACATGGAAGAAGAAGCGGCCTGATGGGGTGCCGGTGTCAATGGCGTCGGTGAGACTCTTAAACTGAACACCTTGCTTGTGCAATTCTCCGGTCGGGGTGAATTTCTGATCTCTACCAAGAGAAAGGAGATTCACGATGAAAGAATATCAGAGCCAGAGTCATACGAGGTGGATTGTAAGTATCACATTGTGTTCATACCGAAGCGTCAAGAAGAGAGTGTTTGGCATACTGAGGCGGCAGCTTGTGGAGATTTTTCACGAGTTAGCCTTGCACAATGAATCAAAGATTGTGGAAGGGCACATGATGGGGGATCACGTCCATATGTGCTTGAGCATTCCGCCGAAGTACGCGGTTTCAAATGTTGTGGGATATTTAAAAGGGAAGAGCGCGATCCAGATTGCACGGAAGTTTGGAGGGCGACAGAAGAACTTTACGGGTGAGCATTCTGGGCTCGTGGATATTTTGTCTCGACGGTTGGATTGGACGAGAATATTGTTCGAGCATACATCCGCAACCAGGAAGAAAAGGACGAGCGGTACGATCAGATGAAGCTCGTCATGGGATAAGCCGCCAAGGGCGGTTCATGGGGTTATGGGCGCCTTTGAGGCGCTCACCATCTCAAGCCACCGGCCTTTGCCGGTGGTATTTGACTCAATTTCCACATGCACCTCATCTGTGATCACGACCGCTTCCAAAATGCGACCATTTTCTCAAAACGGTGTATCAGTTTTCCGCCGCACCCCCCTTGTATCAATTTACATCCGCTGGTGACAGATGGCATCAATGTGCTGCGCGGAATGAATACTGATAATGCACGCAAGTGCCATCCGACGCACCAACGGCGTTTATTAAGAAACGCTGGGAGAAACTGGTTCTCACGAGATGGTATAGATAGGCGTTACTATGAGCTGTGCGCACTATGCCATAGCCGCGCGGTTGAGGACGCGCTGTGCAATATCTATCACCGCTGGGTTGGGAGCACATCAACCTGACTGGGGATTATTTCTGGCGGAGGCATACCCTTGGGATCAGGTAAATTTCAACCATTGCGGCCGCTGCCGCCAGCTTAACGTACTTTGTGATCCGTTTTCTGAGACGACCCCTGTCTTGGCAAGTCAAAAAAAACCTGCCATGGGAAGGGGGTTGAGAAGTACTTGCATAGGGAGATAACTGTCCGCTCGGGGAAGCGGGCAAGTACTGACATCAGTATATCACTATTTCCACTTAATAGTTCTTAAGTGCTATAAAATAAGTTAGTGAAAATTGCAAAGGATGATGCATGCCTGAATTGAGAATAGAAAAGCGCTGAACCTTTGGGGTAACTTTACTAATCGATGCACAATACAGACTTGCTGGTTAAATTACTTGCTGAGGCAAAACTGATAGCTCGCCAGTATTATTACCTCACTGGCAAACCACTGGGCATTACAGGGAAGTGGCTGAATATGAAGCAGCTCGGCTCCTGGGCCTTAATTTGGCTACTACAAGGCAAGGCGGATATGATGCAACAGAAGTCATCGAAGGGAAAACCGAACGTTCCAGATCAAGGGACGGCGCATCCCAAGCGGTAATATTTATGGTCAGCGTTTTGGGGCCAGGCAGCCTGTAAAGAGTGGGATGCCGTTCTAATGGTGCTACTTGATACCGAATTCAATGCAACAGAGATTTGGGAGGCCGAGCGCCTCAGTCCTTGCCGCCATCGCCGCGCCTGGGTCCCAGACTCGCAATGAGAGAGGATCTCTTCACGTTTCAGAGTTTATATCTATTGGCCGGCAACGCTGGCGAGCAAGATCGGGATAAACCGATGGAGCCTTTCGTACTCAAGAATCGTAATTTTACCGAATAGGAAAACGGGATTATGAGTGACTTAGCAGTTTTTCAATGCTTCTACGAGTTGAGTGACAGGTTGATCGAGGAGGCAACAAAGGAACAGCTTGCAGAGAGCTTACGCCTGTTGGCGCTGGATCTCGCCCAATACCAATTAAGGTATGGTGAGATTATGCTGGAGAAAACCCTCTCTATTAACGTCGAACCGAATGATGAACAGTTAGAACTGATGGCTCTGGGCATGGCAAACCTTGCCGGAGTGGTGGAGTCAGTGATTCATACAGCGTAAAAATCAATAGAGGTGAAATTCACCTTCATTCCAGTGAGGTCAGGCGTTCGCGCAGTGTGCCGCGTACGGTGATGGCGTTCAGGCCCGAGCATTGGTCGGACAGCAAGTTGTACCAAGTAATATCTAGGCCGAAGCCGAAGTATTTGGGATTGGGGTCGGCGTGTACGGTGCGCACCGGCACAACAAAGCGCAACCCGTCGGCCGACTCCACTTCACCCCCCGCCCCAGACGTGTGCCAACCCAACGCGGTTCTGCGCAGCGACCAGAATAGCATTGGCGGCCAAGGTGTCGTCGCGCAGGTAATTTTGATTGACCCAGGCTAGCCGCTGGCGTCGCAGCGCTTGAACGTCGTGACGGATCAACAGTTCAGGGCCGGTGTTGCAGGCGTCGGCCAACAGCACCGCACACAGGCTGGTGGTCAGATTCTGTGTCCGTGCAGCGCGCTCGGTGAGATGGATGAAGGCGTCGGCGAAACCTGTGCGGCGGATATCTTCAGCAGGAGTTCCGGCAAATCAACTTCTGGTAGCCTGGCGGCGACTGCCTCCCGTAGCGCCAACTCGGGCTGGCGAAGACATCTTGGCGACGCAGTGCCTTGCGCAGTCCATCGAGCACACAGAATGTATAAGCGCGGGGATCAATGCTGCCGTCCTCATACAGAACATGGCGTTGCCACAGCTTGGTGATCACGTCCCGTGGTGCTTGCGGTTCCGACTTGACACGCATCTCGTGAATCCACAGCCAATCAAAGCCAGCAATGACAGGCTCGCCTGCCGGACTGACGCAGAACCGAATATTGCTGGAAGAGAACCTATAGAGTCCTTACTGTGCGATCTTGCACATAGTTGTTTTCATTTCAATATGCGTTTTCTTTCCGAAGTTATATGACTCCATCGAATGATCCGTCGCGAAATCGGATTCTGGCTGCTTTACCCTTGTGCGTTTATGAGCGGCTGCAGCCTGATCTGGAACTTGTTCACATCTCTATCGGAGATGAAATCTACGATCCCGACCTTCCTATCATCTATCTGTATTTCCCGCTGGATTGCATCATCGCCTGCGTAGCAGAGCTGTCCGATGGCGAAGCCCTCCTGACCGCCATAACCGGACAGGAAGGGATGGTAGACATCTTTTATCTGTTTGGAGGTGAGAAAGCCCCCGCCCGAGCTGTGGCGCTCAGTGGTGGCAGCGCACCTGGGTGCCACGGCAAAGAGATGAGGTCGCAGACGCCATTGAAGGTCGATTCTTCTTGGCGATGTGCATTGTCGTATAGCGTAGCAAAATGAACTCTTTGTGCAACACTATCCATCTAACCAGAGCAAATCTCACCCGGATAAACTACAATCTTATACCGCTATCTGCCATCGCCGATACGGTCACTTCACCCGCCAAAATGTGTACACTAAACCATGTTGGATAGATTTACCGACCGGAAACATGGTTCACGACGTTTTTCGACGGAATTTCGGCGGTATCGGCTTACACCCCCTACCAGGCTTGTGGCTAGCGATTACCTGGAGGGAATTCCGCACCCGCTAGTGCTAGTTTATGCAGCATTGCCAGACCCGCAACGGGCGTACAACACAGTATTCGAGAAGGAAGCATGTACGAACGACCCGTCCGAGTTCCCGAAATGCGAAATACAACTTTTTTTCCGGCTGGCGCTGCCCGGATTTTTCTTGCGCTATGCTTGCTGCCCCTCACAAACCCATCCCTCGCCCCATCTCTCTGCCCAGCTCAAGCTGCTGCACGAGCTTCTCCACTTTATACGGGTGGAGTTTGAGATCCTCCCGCATTTTTGCCAGTGCCACTGACTGTTGTTGCTTAGGCAACCGGTTGAATTCGTCTATTGTCTTGCGCATGCTCTCCGGGAGAGCCTTCCACTGTCTACCGGTGTCGCTGTAGCCGTGAATCTTCAGTGCGCGACTGCTGGCATAGTCTTTAAATGCTGATAGGGTCCACTCCAGCTTCCTGGCTTGCCGCTGCGCGTCCAGCTCCTGTACCGCGCTCGATGTGGCTGCGCAGGTCGATGCGCGCGCTGTGCCCCAGCTGCTGCCTATCGCCATGGGTGATTCTCTCTTTTGGTTTTTGCTTGAGGGCCGAGTATCGGCCTTCCCTGCTGGTAGCGCGTTTCTATCGAAGATAGAAACAACTAAGCGCTCCTTCTATAAGAAGGATGCTTCTGCTTTGGTGCTACGCTACCACTGTTTGCGCTAGAATGGAAGTTATCCAAACACAAAAAGAGGAAGCATGCATGATGAATGGCTCAAGGCGCGCCTGCTTTACCTGCGCGGCTTGAAGGCGCCCAGCGACTACCAGCGGCTCTTGCAGCTGCTGGCCGGGATCCAACACCCAACGCCTGAGGAGGAGGAAAAGCTCACCGCGCGCAAGGCAAGGGATCGGGAACTCTACAACTCAGCTGGCCTGCTCATCCTGGCAGGCATGGTGGATACCCAGACCGGCAGACCGGTATCAGACCGGGGAGAGTTGCTGGGGGCATTACTGGAACTGGCGCAGGTGCCGCAAGATGAGCTTCGAAGAAAAGGATGGAAGCGCGCGGGCGATGCGCTGCTGGCAGGGAAGATGAAGGGCTAGACCGTGGGGCGCTGCCCCACTCCCCGCGTTCGCCACGTGGCAGGGGGTGCAGGGAGCCTGCGGCTAAAACTGCCCTGTACCCGTTTGCCGAGCGTTTCGCAACAAACCGCGGCGGGATCGCCTTGGCCAGGTGCTCGACGATAGCCTGGGTTCTTGCGGGGTTTCTAAATCTTCAATATCAATGGGTGCTAGATAATGCCAGTCAGTCTCCAAGACGTGCAACAAGCTGCAATTTAGTTCGTAGATATCCAGATCTTACCAATAACCTTCGCGAAGAACTCGCACGCACCGGCGATCGTAATCGACTATTGCGCTTTGCCCGGCAATGGATGTACGAACATCAATTGATCATCGTGCACGAGCGACAACTGAGGTCGATGATCGCTGAGGCCCTGCATCAATTCGAGACCGAACTCTCAATATAGGTGCGTGCCGCCATCGATGATCCCTTACGCAGGCGCTGGCACAAGGAAACTATCCTTACCCACGAATCCGGACTCACCTGTCAATCAGCACGCAAATTTGACCACCCTTCAGCGTCCAATTTTGACCAGGGTAAAGGGGTTCATTTCATGACGATTTCCTGCGCTGTTTGAAGCGGAAGGAATCGTTTCCTGTTTCGAGGATG
>JBDTDT010000068.1:0-14675 GCA_039922995.1 Nitrosospira sp.
AGCCAATGGTTCGAGGATTACAATGAATACCATCCTCACAAGGGGCTGAAGATGAAGTCGCCACGACAATTCATCCGCAGCCAGTTACTAACCGCATCCTGTCCGGTTTAATAGGGGCAACTCCAGCTCCGCCCGTTGCATCGCAAAGGATTTCATGTCGTTCAACGATGGCGGGAATGGCGCAACAGCATCCGCCCACCTCACGTTTCGAGTGAGGCGGAAGGGCTGGGTTCGACTTACGACAAACGCAAGTGGGCTGAAGCCTATTATGCAAAACCGGACAAGGCCAATGACCGGTTACACAAAAAAAAGACATGAATAATGCATGACGATTATCGAGTATATAGGTATCCCTCTCATAAATTTAAGATGAAATTATTTAGATGGTTCCTCAGATTACTTTTCAGCGTTTGGCTGTTTAACCGCTACATCACCTTCCGCGGTAACGCCAGACGTGGCCGAACTCTTTAATTCTATGAGTACGCCCACAACTCTTCCTGATGCGTCTCGGGAATACTTGATATCAGCTACTCGCTCTATTCCCATAGTTAAATACTTCAACTCGTTCTTTTGTTCTTCCGCCTCCGCATGCAGGTCGCTTAATGACTTCTGATAGTAGTAATCAGCGATGCCTAATCCAACTAATGCCGCAACTAACGCCTTAAGAATGGTGAACAATACATATCTACTGGGAGTTCTCATCGGTGCAACCATTCAAATATTGAGGTCATAAAAGTGTATCGTGATGCACGCTTAAAATAAAGATTTTCGCTATCTTGGGGTATGTGTTGTTCGGTCATCGTATGCCCTAATTGTCATGTGAAACTCATTTATCGTTTGATTGAAGCTTTTGATGCGCAAGCGCAGAATGCTTGCCTTCTAAAATAGGCAATTATGAATACAACGCACAAAGCATCGGATGCTTATGGGATCGGCCGGGAGTTGCCACTTAACTATGTATCTCGCAAGGAAGTGGACGGGTTATTAGTAGAAAGTCTTACTCGTGACAAACATATCGTCATATACGGAAGCTCTAAACAGGGTAAAACTCTCTGGAAAGCAATGTCTCCAACAGGAAGATTACATTCATTGTGCATTGTGCATTGTTCCCATAAATGGTCGCAAAGCGAGCTTCACTCAGCCATTTTGAAAATGGCTGGATTTGAGATTGGCTGGAACCTTCGATAACGTCACCAGGAGACGCATCTAAACGCAACCCCGTGGAAAATCAGCTAGTAGATGGCGCTGCCTACTTGTGTGGAACTCAGCACACCATTGATGGCCGAAATTGAATAGTTGACCGTGGTGCCACCATAACCCGACCAGTTGATGACATCAAAACTGCCCGTTCCAGACAGACGTTGTACGCCGATGTTGAGATAAGTAAGTGGTTTCTGAGGCTTGAGCACCTGAGGAGAGCTAAGAGTCTGAAGAAAATACACGGACCCTTTTCCAACCTTGCTCGCCCTGCCGTTGTCGACCAGGAGCGCAGTTTCTTCATCAATGCCGATCCCACGTGCGGGGCTGCTCCAACTGTCGCCGACGATCCGCGCCAAAAAGGTCACAAGTCGTCCCATCCGGTCGCTTACGCCAAGACGCGCATCGGTGATGACATTGTTCATGTAGGGCAGCGAAAGGAAATGTTCGTTCAAGATTAGCACCGTGTGAAACGGATTAGCCAAGGCTTCGGCAGAGCTGATGGGGCCGTTTAGTGCAGCGAATGCATACTGGCCCATGATCGCTAGGCCGGCGCTTGTGCCGCCAATAGGTACATTCTTTGCTGAGAGCTCGGCGATAGCCGAGTCAACGAGGGTTCCCTTCCAATAGTTCACGTAATCGGACTGGTCGCCGCCGGCAATGAACAGCGCTTCCGCCCCGCGAATGCGGCTAACTACAAGAGGATCGTTTGCTGCTTCTCGACTGGGGATAATAAGCGTTTCGACAGACGTTACTCCACCCATGGCAAAGATGTAAGGATTATAAGCGTCTGTGCCCTCCGCCCGAATAATGACGAAGTTTCCACCACCAGCTTTCTGGATCATCCACTGAAAGGCGGCATCCACATCTGTGGACGCGCCCATCAATACAAGGGATGGCGTTTGCGGCGACGGAAGCGTTACATCAGCCGCATTGCCGAGCAAAAAATGCTGGTACGGCTTGGCGGCAAAAGCAAATGATGTGACGGTAAATGTGCATAGCAATGCAAACTGCCATAGTAGTTGTGATTGCATGCGCGGCGCATTAGCGGCAGCTTTCATGATCTTCTCTTATTGATGAATGAGTTTAGCATACAGGCAGCTGTATACATTAAGTGAGCCCTGGAGAGTGTCTTTGCAACAGCGGCACATCCTGAGTTGTTTCTTCAGCACGGTGATTCGACAACCGAATGCAAACGGTGTTGGAATCTATGCTCAAGTCGATAGCCCGCCTAAGGAACCTGACCGATCCATAGGGCCCGATAGCTGACACCATAATTTTTCACCATAGATCAATAATCAGAAAAGTCTATGGACCGAAGGGCGCGCTTTTAAGAAGTCAGTGAGATCCGGCAAAAATTTCTACAACACATCAACTATCGAGAGCACAGGATTGGCGATTAACGTCGGGGCATAGGCCAGCAGGCCTCTTATTGCGCATTGCTATCCCAGAATGTGGCAACTTCCGCTTGTGCGTCCACCCTTGCTTCAGTCAAATTGGGTACAACATTGACCTTGAATTCCGGCTGTTCCATAAATCGTTTCTCTACCTCTAATTGATGCGTACGATGGTTGTCCCCTTGTAGCTCTTCGTGATTGAGAACGTACTTTCGGCGAACAAATGTTTACCCTCCTATCCTGGATTGCCAATAAGCGGGAAAAAGTATCAGGCAAATTTTGTCCGGTTGGGGTGTACCTCCGATACACGCTTAAGTCTGCTTTAACAGGGTAATAATTGGGGTGTTTGTTGCAAACAGGAGCGGTTAGGTATTATCAGTTACTTCATCGGGGCGGAGGTGGAGGAATTGATGAAGGATTGAAAATAGGTTGCGAGGGAGTGCCTGCTGGTTGATTTCGCGGATCGGGGTGGTGCGTGCGATAAAATCAAGATCGTGCGTTTGATTAATGACTGGCGCCAGTAACGCCACACGGCCCTGAAAACCGAGTTTTTCACCCTCGCGCATTGCTTTTAAAAGCGTTTCATGCAAGCGGTTAACGGTCTGCTCCGGATCGTTGGAGACCGCAGTTTGGGCCCAGGACGAGGCCGGGGCACCCAGCATGAATCCTATTATATGAAGCTGCAAGATGTACTTTATTGCACGCATGACTTTCATATTGATAGCCTTTTCATTAATGCACGAAGCGCACGTAATTCTGTCGCAGTCATCATGCTCCGGATAACGAGCATGTGAATCAGAGCAAAGGCTCATCCGCAGGATCCACTATTGGATCCCCCGGAGACGGATCAGGATCAACCGGCCTTGGGTCAACGGGCTTGTGCGGCTCATCATGTTTATGGGGATGGTCGGGACTATCGGGACTTTGTTGAGAGTAATGTTTGTTCATGAGACCTCCGCTAAATATTTAAATAAATGCCGCCCGCTAATAACGGCGTGCGGTGGTTATTCCAGTTTGTTACCGTGCTGATATACGAAAGAGACCGGGAAAGAGATAAGATAGGACTGGAATAGTACGCCGGCTAACAAATTATTCCGTACGTTAGCGCACCTTGTAATTGCGAAACGCAATCCAGGCAGAACCGGCGGCGTTTCCACCCTGCCTCAAAGACCAAAATTAAAGAAAACATCAAGCGAGGCTAGGCTTGACAGAACGCCGCGCCAGAAGCTTTAGGTAGGGTTGAAACAATAAACCGGGGACAGTCCCTGTGGAGGAACCTGTGGTCGGGGATGATCCGGTATGAAGCTGCCCCCGCTGCCTTCATCCGTATTTCAGCTTATTCTTGCCGCCATAGACACCATTCGGTCTGCTTTTAAACCTGGCCGATAGATTCCCGCTCCTCTGTTTGGACGGTTGCCTACCGATCCGCCAAAACATGGCGCCTGCAATTGGCAGGCCCTTCGCTCAACGGTTTTTCGGCCGCCGCTCTCTTCCCGGCAATCTGGCCGAATGCCCAGGCCTCGGGATAATTGCTTCCCACTTGATAAAGGAAGCCAAAAAAAGAACCCAGCTCTCCCGCTGCGTATAGCCTCGGAATAACACCATCGTTATGGTCCAGCACCTGGCAATTTACGTTGCGTTTTGGGCCGCCTTGGGTATTCACCAGCGAAAGTCCCAGTTCGACGGCAAAATAGGGCGGCGTCTCGAAAGGGGCTAACGTTTTTTCGTTTCGACCAAATAGAGAATCGCACCGCTCGATACAGGCGCGGTTAAACTGCGTGATGGTCTTCTCAAGAACATCGGTTTCGGCCCCGATCTTATTGGCCAGGTCGGCGACGGTTTTAGCCTCAAGCACCCACCCCTCGTCAATCTCAGCCTGATTGTCGGCGCTCCAATCGTAGATCTTGTTCACTAAACAGTAGCCGACAATTCCGCCCCTTTTTGTCTGCAACATTTGGGCGGTGGGGGCAATCGGCCCCCTGGACAGGTATGTCTGGTCAAAAATCATATAGGCAGGCAGATTTCGATACTCCGCGTTACCATGGTCATAGCGCAAGATATCAAGCTGCTCTTTACAATGGCTGAGCAGTGCGTCCTCAGCCATAAACCTTTCCCCGAACTTGTTTACGAACATGTAGCTGCCGGCGCGCTTTGTTCGACCCAAACCGTAGCCGATCGCAGTGCCGAACTTTTTGCTAGGTTCCCTTGCGCAGAATCTGCCCCATTCTATCGCCGCCATGTGCCAAAGCGCGGCTCCCGCCTCGGAAGCCAGGCTAATGCCATCCCCAGTGTTACCGGAGGACCCCCAGGAAAAAATGTAGTCGGTTGCTCCAGGAAAATTGAAGTTCGCCAGCATCGCCGGATTGTATGCGTATCCGCCACACGTCAAAATGACTCCCTTGCGAGCCAGAAGCTGAATGTCCTGCCCTTTGCGTTGCGCTTTCGCCCCCAGGATTTCTCGTGTTTCGGGATTCTGGATCAGGGTCTTCACTTGCGTGTCCGTAAGGATCTCGATTTTACGATCCCTTACCTGGCCATCGAGAAACCGGAATCCATTTTCACCCGTAGGGTCGATATGAATCTGTTTGAGCTTACCGCTCATCATTGAAGGAAAACTGGGGGGAATCGGGGGCCCGGCCGTGAATTCCAGGCCCATGCTGGACAGCAAATCGGGGATGCCCACCATCGCCTCGGCAAAGGCACGGATCATCTCTTCGCCCACAGTGCCGGACGAGAGCGCCCTGTAATAGGCGATTGCTGTCTCGAGGTTCTCCGGAATTACCATGGCCCCCGCGCAAACGGCACTGTTCCCGCCGCCAGCATTAAGTTTTTCCGCGATCAGAACGCGAGCCCCGGCATCGTGAGCAGCAATGGCAGCATTGGCCCCAGCCGCGCCATACCCCACGATCAATACATCGACGTCATAATCTTTCTTCATGAGGCTCTTTTTTAATTCGCTATTCGCCCTCGATCCCCACCCTGATGAGGGTGGGGAAATCTTGAATTCTGTCGAGCGTTTGCGGGTTAACCTGATAGTTGAAAATCTGCAGCTTTTGTGAACCTGGCCGACGTTTCGCTAGCCGCTATCACCATGCAGACAAACAGCGCTCTCTTCCTGATGATCAATGCACGGCTGAAATTGGCGTAGAAATACCATTTCGTTCAACACAAATGAGACAACCTCACTCGTGTTCGGGTCTTTTTTAAACTCGATGGTTTCAAAACAAAAAGCTCCCGGTTTTTGTTTGAAACGCAGCCCACCGATCGGCTGCAACAGCGTCTCGTATGCCACGCCATAATTCAGGTAGATCTGGCTTTCCCTATAGATAACCTCTACTTTTCCAAAAGCGGCATGACAATACAAGCCAACCAATTCCTCCCATGACTCTGACGCTGCCGGCTGTTTTCGCAGACGGCTTAGCCTTTCATAAAAAACCTGATCGCCAAGGGTAATCGTGGCGTCTCCCTTGCCCAGGCCCCTAACCCTGAGCATCTGGTGGCGACAATCGCCATTAAGCATAAAATATGCATTTCTCGAATGGGGATAGAGATTAATCTGGCAATCATCCCGAATAAATTCCGGGACATTTCCATTCTCCCCCTTGAAACGCACGACGCTCCTTCTGTTTCCGGCAAGGACATTCAACCTCCCGGTACGCAATCCAAAATGGGGCAAAAAACTTCCCCTCACTCTTTCCCGGCAAACCTGATATAGAATCTCTCTCAGCTCGTTGTTGCAAGTGGCGTGATTACCCAAGGCAACACCCACCAAGCCTAAATCGGGAATCATAAACATGAAACCGGAAAAACCCGAACTGCTTCCAGCAGAGTAGTAAAAGGGCAAATCGTCTACAACCTCTACAAAAAATCCGAGGCAAGCACTGTAGTGGGGACTCACCCTGTGCCGATCCACCAACATCTGCTCAACGACCCCGGCCCCTATGGAATTAGCACGGTCGCCTTCGCCAACGAAGCTGACCAGCCAACGAAGGTAGTCATCGGCAGTGGAAATCATACCTGCGGCAGAATTTGGCAAAGGGATGTGTGGACAAGGCACGGAGGGTTCCGCAAGGTCGGGGGAACCAAAATACCAGCCCTTCCAATACCCTGTCGCGAGATTGCCGCCCGATTGTTCGCAATTATCGGCAAAACCGCTGCGGTGCATTCCAAGAGGAGAAAAAACCGCTTTCGATATAAAAGCGTCAGCGGCATCGCCACTGATACTTTCTATAATCTTACCTAGCAAATAGTATCCCCAATTCGAGTACTTGAAATGTTCTCCAGGCGCGAACAGCAATTGCGAAGAACTGATTCGCAACAGCGTATCTTTGTCAGAAGAGGCGCGGGAATGATAAGGTCCCCGGGCCAGCCCTGCGGTATGGCTCAGGAGATGGGAAATGGTGATGGAGCGGAATTCCGGGCGCGTTTCCAGTACTGGAATATAACAGGCTATGGAGTCGTCCAAACCCAACCGGCCCTGACTGGCGAGTTGCAAAACGGCATGGGCAACGATCGGTTTTGTCAGGCAACCTACCCTGAATAAGTGCCCAGGCTCCAGCCGTTCACCAGAGGAAAGGTCGCTAACACCGAGTTCACAATTGAAAAGTTTATTGCCATTTTCGGCGACGCGAATGCTGAGTCCGGGTATCTGCCGTAGACGCATCCTGTATTGCAGATCGGCGAGCAAATCGTTCACTTACATACTTTTGCCAATTCCAGAGGCATCATGGGTAAATCCCCAACTCACCAGGTATTCAATATTCCGCACGAACATCGCTTCGGTCCGGTGACTGCTTCCCTGATTATGCAGAAGTTGTCCAGCCTTTTTGGACGTATTGCACGACATCAGCCCAGACACCCGAACGCCAAACCGATGAAGCAGTAAACCTGAACCGGTTTGGCGCTCCCACACGGTGCCCGAAAAGACAACGTCCTTTCGGGCTACTCGTACAGTCAAGAGAAATTGATTTGAGCCGCTTCAATAAGAGGAGTGGAGCCGCAAATAAATGGGGGTTTACCACCGTTTATTGTGACACCCGTTACGGTGTAAGTCTCCATGTACTGAGCCATTTCCAGCACTGTGTCCATAGCGATGAGCGTGTGCTTCAGCGTTTTCTGGCTGTCGGCGGTCCACTGCTTCAAGAACGCATCGGACCCCGTTATACTGTCTGGTTTATTTTGCTGCAGCCAGGTTTGCAACTCGATTACCAGGTTCGTCTGGATGATCCCTATGCCGTTCGCATCAGCGGTCTTGTAATCGAAACCTTGCATTTGCTCGATGACATGCTGCCACCAGTCAATTGGCGCGTTTGGGTTTTTCTGCTTGTCCGCCGCAACCGCTTTAAGAATTTGCGTTACGCCTACGTTGAGCGCAGTAACCAAGCCAGCGATTGCCAACTGTTTGAGAGCTTCTTGAAAGAACGCTTTTACTGTGGCTGCCGCACCTCCGCCCTCACTAGGTTCTGGTTCCGGTTCTGGCTCAGGTTCCGGCTCGGGTTCTGGTTCAGGCTCTGGTTCCGGATCTCCCCCTTCGATTTTCCAGAGGTAGGTGTCTTCCACGCTAGCGGCATACTTCATGTGCTCCTCGTCTACGGGTTCGAAATCCTTTTGTAGATCATTCTGTGCTTTCATATTTTTCTCCTTGGGTTTTGCTGGACGCTCATGTACAAGCTCGATTAATTAATCAATGCTAACCCCCGGCTCTGCCGGCGGTCATTTAACTTAATGAATGGACAACCGTTCTTGCAGGAGCGCCAGCAAGGACTTGCCAAGCTTACGATCTATCGCAGCCCGTCTTTTAACCTTGCTTTCAGCGGTCGACTCCAACAAATCGTAATCTTTATCGCCATTCATTTTGAAAAGCCTGTTGGCTTCCCAAAACACATACTCGCCGTCTTGGGTTCTTGAATAGTCCAGAGCGGTAACGTCACTTCCACTCGCTCGCCCTGCACGCACTAAAAGTTCCAGGTCAGACTCGCCTCCACGAATAAAGTCCCTATTGGCATCAGCCGAGTCTGCGAAGAATTCGGAGGAAGCAAAATTCACCAGCCAGTGGGTGCTGACAGTCTTGTGCCGCAAGACCACGTTGTTGCCCGCCACATAGGCCCGACACTTGTGATATCGACCCTGCTCATCCGCGATGTCGACAAACTCAATGGCGAGGTTGGGTGGAGGCAATACGCCTGCTCCCCCCGAAGTCAGGAATTGGGTACGCTTCGCGTTCACCAGCGCCCGGGCCTCATCAACATCATGAACCAGCTGCATTTGCTGACCACGGTGAATACCATCGACGCGCAGAATCAGGGGGTAAGGAAGCTCAATATCGTCGACACTGGCAAACTTCTGGAATTTCGGGCAACGAATACCCGCCTGTCGCAAGTTGCCTAATACAGTGGAATGCCGAACGTCCCATCCGCTAGATAAACTATTAATAACGGGTATCCGGCGTGCTTCGCAGGCCTTTTCAAATGCCATTGCGTGATATACGAAGTCATTGCTCCGGTGCCGGTAACTCCAGAAAATCACGCCTCTGACACTATGCGGATCGAGTTCGTTGCCGTCGTCCCAGGGTTGGCAGAGGGACCAGGAAAGACCACAGTTCTCCAGCGCCCAAACCAGTTGACGGGACGCCCCGAATTCGGAAAATTTTTCCAGCGTTGAGTCAGCCGAGACAACGATAACTTCGCTCTTCCGCGCTTTTTTCCCTGCTTGCGGACCCTTTCTTTCGCCAAAGCACCCTGGATTCTGCGGGTGTCGTGAACCCGCACCGAGCGCCATCGGCGGGGCCTTCATTTCCAGTTCCGATACGCTCAGCAAGATCTCGGCAACGCCACAAAAAGGAGACATGATCGGCCGGTTTGCCGACCATAACTCGCAATAGCGACACTTTTGTCCCCACGTCAGATGCCCTGCCTGCGCCAACCCTTTTTTCAATTCCAGGTGGTGCTGCTTCCAGCGTTGCCAGTATTTGAGCAACTCAGCCTGCCAGGGGCTGCTGCGACGGAGTTCGACCCAAGCCTGGAGGATTTCCCGACATTGGACGTCCGACCACTCGGGATGAGCCTCGATTTCTTGACCGAGGAGCCCCCACAAGTCGCTGTCAGATAGGCGAGCCCAGGCATTCGCAACGTTTTTAGCAGTAGGCATGCCCACTTGTTGCGGGATGCCGGCATCGAATGCGAGGCCGTTTCGGCCGGGAGCAAAAACTCGGGTCATATCTGGAGTCGCCGAGGGCAAAAGCCTCTCATGGTCGAGCGACCGGCGAACTGGTTCCATGGCGTTAATCATACAGCCATCGCCTTTTCGATCAGCTCGCGCCGTGCATAGACTCTGTCGTCTACCGGAAAGGAAACCAAACGGCCATTTGTACCCAATGGCAAGCCAACATAGTCTTTTACGTAGTCCTCGGGAAGGGTTAGATGCAAGTTGCACTCCTCCGAGCATACGTATTTGAGAACCTCAACCAGCATTCCAATTGAGTAAACCCGACCCGTGCATGACCGCTTGCCCAGACCAAAAGGCATAAACTTGCAACCCTTCGTCGAATTGGCTGCAGCAAAGCGCTGGGGACGGAAATCATCAGGATCCTCCCAAACGTTCTCATTGCGATGCAGGCCAAAGACGGACACCATGAAATCCGTAACCTCTTCTTTTGATCGCCCGCTTTTTTCCCATATCCCTTTTTCCTCATAGCCGAATTGACGGAATGGGGGAAAAAGGCGGAGAACTTCGTTGACGAAGTGTTTTGCCATCGTCTCATCGTCGCGGATCTTATCGACATATTCCGGACGTGCCGCGAGGCACAACAGCATAGAGCTCATGGCTGCAGACAAAACGTATGAAGACACCAGGATACTGGTCAACTCCCCCCTGAATTGCGCTCTGGAGATTTTGCCGCTTTGCTTCAATTCGATCAGATGGGCATACCAGCTCCCTTCTTTCGGAGTCGCAAATTCAAACATCATCTTTTCGAGCTTGGCTGTGATTTTTCTGGTGTAATGATCGCTCTTGAAGAATATCAAATCGATGATTTTCCGCATGGGCCCAAAACTGGGGAATTGCATGCCTAACGCATACATCACCCCGTCCAGGTGCATTGGCCGTGTACCCGGTTGAAAATCGATTTCCCGGATATGCTCTCGCAAGGATTCCAGTAAATTTGCACCCAGCAAGTTCGATGACATGCTAAGGTATACCGCTGGAATAAGGCTGCTCGACAGGCGCAGCTCCCTGCTATTACCCGTCATGAAGACTTCGTCGACAAGTTTCTTCGCAATTTCAGGATAGCGTTCCTGGGCCGGCACACACTGGAGAAATATGCTTCTTAAAAATTGTGCGTGCCCGTCATCGCTGACCACGATAGAGTCATGGCTGAGGTGAAAGCGGCTCAGCATGTCTCTCGTCAACTGCGATCGCGTAAAGTTGCCTCCCTTGAGATACTCTTTCACCCGATCGGGGTCGGCGCTGTACTCCAGAAGATTTCTCAACCATGGCAAACTGTATAGATGATCCGTGCCCTTCCATTGGAATCTGTCCAGTAGTGGTTGAAACATTGAGCTCCCCTCTCCCCAGGCCAATAATTACCACTACACGAGCGCTGCCCCTCTTCCCTAGGCTCGATCAGACATCAAGAACGCGTGCGAATTTCCTCTTGATAAACCCAAGCCGGGCAGACTGATAAGACAACCCGACGAAAAGCGCTGCTTTGAGTATTCCGAACCGAATCCAATAGGGCAACCACTTCTGGCCGATCCCGTTGAGGCCATACTGATAAACCCTATCGACTAACCGTACGTCTGAAAAATGCGTAATCTTTTTGTTAACCAGGCTTGCCGTTGCGAACGTATACAAATCCTTGGCAAGATCGTACTCGCCCAACTTCATCAGTGCCGTAATCTTGCGGAGATGATCGCGCCAAAACACAGCCCACTCATCGTTATTGCATCGAGAAACAATCTCTGGACCAATTTCGTAGTAGAGGTCTACAGCAGAAAGCTCTTTCTTGCTTTTCATCTTGTTGTCACGGAGGTACCGCGCAAGCTGCAACGGTTCGCAGTCGTCAGGCAAGCCCTGCGCCTCGACAGTGGCGGTCGTTAAAAAACACGCCTTGGCTGGATCAGGCTTTAATTCGTTTGGCTTTTTTTCACTCACTTTCTTATTCATATTTCACTCCTTCCAGGTGAATTAAGTATTTGGATTCGTACAAGGCCGGCAATCCCGTTTCTTTGATTGAATATTCATGACACGAACGCCAGGGAGCTATGTGCTGCTACTTCCACTACTAATGGACAGAGGTCGAACTAGCAGCCTGTCGGACTGCTAGGCGAAACGATTACTGATTCTTCGAGAGCACTTACAGTTGTATCCCGCGCCTGTCATGATGGCAGTTGTCTCGCCTGCCCATCCTCCGCCTGTCGTATTGCAGGGCATTACGCCGGCTTGTCAGTCGCCGCTCGGGCGTATCGGCCACAGTTTCAATCCGCTCCATCTGCCCTTCCCCGGCGATTAGCCAATCAAAGGAGAACGCAAACAGGGAATGAATAATCAACAGTTTCTTGATCTCAGGCGTGGCAACCCCATTTTCCCACGCTGAAACGGCAGCTTTGGAAACGCCGCACAACTCACCTAACTGGCTTTGGGTAAGTTTGTATTTGTTTCGAAGCTGGACAAGTCTTGAACTGATACTCATTCTTAGGATTGATGCTCCGCGCAATTGAAGGTACATTTAAAATGTACATATGACAAATCTTAATGCTGTTATTAGATAATTGTCAAATATCTTTTTACTCCAATAATGGCCCCCTTTTTCATTAGTCCGTTCAGGTAAAGAGGAAGCTAAGATCGCAAAACACATTATTGACGATATGGCACGGACATACCGACGGCGGATCATTGGGAGGCATTGGGAGTTTACTCGCCTAAGAGTGAAGCAAAGCGGCTGCTGCACAGTGCGATATTTGCGATCTTCTACGATAAGGTGAAGGCCGTTAGCCGTGCATCACCATTTTGCGCACATTTTCAATGTTCCCGCCCTCGCATGGAACAGGTTGTAGAGCATGAAGGCAACGATTGCCAGATTCAGCGTCAAGGCGCCCCGGCTCAGCCAGCTGACATGCTCATACAATTCGAAAAGCTCGAAGGCACGTAGATCTTCCCGCTCACAGCCGCAAACCATTGGGCCCAGCGCTTCGCAGACCAAAACCCACACGCCTCGATAAATCGTGCCAGCGAGTAGACGCTGCTTCCGGCCGCGGGCAGCAGCAGGCGAGTGTCCGTCAGCTGGTTTGCCACACATCTATGAAGATATGAGGATAGCGGGAGGCTGGATTCAGGTGAGCATGGGCTACCAGAGGCTCGACGGCTTTTCGCACAGATATTGGAACAAGGAGGACAGGGCAACCAGACAATGTCCACGGTAGTGCCGTTCAATTCCCGGTATTTCAAATCGCCAACGGAACATCAGCCCAGCGATGAAAGTCGGCAGCGGTCAATAACCGACTGGACGGAGGCAATGAACAGGAAAACCGGATGCGCTCATAGCCCTATTCCATTATTGATCACGTATTTTTCATCGATAAAGCCATGCATGAATTCGTCCTGAATCACACCTATGGGGGAAATAATGCAATTGAAGTAAGGGCTGAACGCATTGATTTGACTGCTGCAAAAAAATTACACATGAGTTTGACTGTGTATAGTTCTTTAGTGCTAGAGTATAGTTCTTGTGAACTACGCGTTTTAATGGTCAACCTTCACTATGAATGTAATGGTCCGCAACCGGTCCCGTTAATCGTTTACTCAACAATTCCCAACGGAAATTCAATCTGAATTTGCTTTTTACGACAGGGTGCTTTGCCGGCTTCAGTAAGCGGTCGGCCTGAAAGGTAACAGGATTGCAGGCGGCTCACAGAAGCTGCAAAAGCAACCGGACAAGTAGCTCAAAAAAATCGATCCGCCCGTTAGTTCGTTCGGTTGTCATCCATCACAAGGCCCGAATCGGGTAGTTGGCAGAAGCCCTACAGGAGGAATCATGGTCTCACCCCGGCAAATATCCCCCGATGACCTGGATATGAAACAGCTCATCGCCGTCCTCACTGCGTACCGTAAAGGCAATTTCACGGTGCGCATGCCGATCGACCTGACTGGACTGCCGGGCAAGGTCGCCGATACCCTCAATGATATTATCGACATGGCGCAGGAGACCACCGCCGAATTCGAGCGGGTGGCGCAACTTGTCGGCAAGCAGGGCAAGGTCGGCGAGCGTATTGAACTGCCGGCAATGAAGGGATCCTGGGCAAGGCTGGTGAACTCCAGCAATGCGCTGGCCAATGACCTGGTCAGTCCCATGAATGAGATGATCCGTATCGTCGGCGCGGTGGCCGAGGGCGATCTGTCGCAAAGCGTGTCGATGGAGATCGATGGCCTCAAGCTGCAAGGGCAGTTCCTGCAATCGGCGCAGATCGTGAATACCATGGTGGCGCGACTCGGCACCTTCTCTTCGGAAGTCACCCGGGTAGCACGCGAAGTCGGCACCGACGGGATCCTCGGCGGCCAGGCCGAGGTTGCGGATGTGTCCGGCACCTGGAAGGACCTCACGGATTCCGTCAACGGCATGGCCGCCAACCTCACTACCCAGGTGAGGAATATTGCCGACGTCACCACGGCCGTGGCCAAGGGCGATCTGTCGAAGCAGATCACGGTCGAGGCCAAGGGCGAAATCCTGGAACTGAAGAACACCGTCAACACCATGGTCGACCAGCTTTCCACCTTTGCTGCCGAAGTCACGCGCGTCGCGCGGGAAGTCGGGACCGAGGGCAAGCTGGGCGGCCAGGCTGAGGTGGCGGGCGTCTCCGGCACCTGGAAAGACCTGACCGAGAGCGTCAACGGCATGGCTTCCAACCTGACGACGCAGGTGAGAAACATCGCCTACGTCACTACCGCGGTGGCCAGCGGCGACCTGACCAAGACAATTACCGCCGCGGCCAGGGGTGAAATCCTGCAGCTCAAGGAAACCATCAACATCATGGTGGACCAGCTTTCCAGCTTCGCCTCGGAGGTGACGCGGGTGGCGCGCGAAGTCGG
>JBDTDT010000069.1:0-61933 GCA_039922995.1 Nitrosospira sp.
GGCGGCTACGAAGAAACTGGAGCGATACTGTCCGAGGTGCTAATTCAGAATGGTTTATCGGATGGCATGAAACTGGTTGATCTGGGGTGTGGTAGTGGACGAGCAGCGAAAGCCATCAGTAAGCGTAGACAGATTGAATACTTGGGTATCGACATTATACAAAGACTACTGGATTACGCTGCTACAGTCTGCCCACAGCACTATCAGTTTCGGCGCAGCTTGAATCTTGCAATAGAGGAGCCAGAAGAAAGGACGGATATGATATGTGCATTCAGCCTTTTTACGCATCTGCTCCATGAGGAAACCTACCTATACCTTGAGCAAGCTTACCGCTGTTTAAAGCAGGATGGAAAATTAGTCTTTTCTTTCCTTGAGTTCAGCCAACCATCTCATTGGAATATATTTAGCCATACTGTTAATAGCAGACGCAATGGCCCGACTTTACATTTGAACACGTTTATTGAACGTAACGTTATTGACAAGTGGAGTCAATCTTTGGGTTTCAGTCAACCTGTGTATGTTAGCGGCACCGAAACACGATGGAACGGCAGTGCTTTAGGACAGTCTATCGCTGTTCTAACCAAGCGGTTCAAAATATAAAAGAGGTTAATCGGCTCGGAATGAGGTGCCTTGAAAACCTCGTTTTCAGCTCCTCAATCAGTGCTCAAGCTATTGGATCCTGAAGCATTTCTCCACCGCAGGGGCTACGTGAAGCTCGCAATTGCTGCCATTCCTGACCCGGTATAAATGACCGCGCATAGTATATCAATTGCGTAGCTCACTCCAAAAGCACCCATTACTTCCAATTGGAATCCGCTATCTTTTTTATAACCCCACTACGTAATGCAATCCCAATCGAGTCAATGATAAGTTTCAACGATGTTGACACATCCAGGCTTCACCGCTATTGTATCGACATTGAATCTACATAGGAGATTATCATGCGTATAATCGTAAGGAAATGGGGCAACAGTGCATCCGTTCGCATTCCTGCCGGGATCATGGAGGCCGCCCATTTAGCTTTGGATGATCTGGTTGATATTCATGAAGAAGATGGCCGCATCGTTATCGAACCGATTCGCACAAATAAATACGACCTTGCCCGGTTGCTTGCCGAGATAACGCCGGAAAATCTGCATACCGAAGTTGATTTCGGTACATCAGTGGGCAAGGAAATTTTGTAATGGTTCGCCGCCATGTACCTGAGGCTGGTGACATTGTTTGGTTACACTTCGACCCGCAGGCGGGACATGAACAAGCTGGGCACCGTCCGGCACTCGTGGTGAGCCCATCGTCCTATAATGGCAAAACTGGACTTATGTTGTGTTGCCCGATAACCACACAGATCAAGGGCTACCCTTTCGAGGTTCTAATTTCTGTTGACCGTCCCAGCGCTGTGCTGGCCGACCAAGTCAAAAGTCTTGATTGGGTTGCGCGTAAAGCCAGTCACAAAGGCAAGGTCTCGCGCAGTGAATTAGCTCAGGTGCTGGCAAAAATTTCTGTTCTCATCGAAAAACGATAGCTCTCATTTTTGTTTATCCGTGTTGGCGTAATTAACCCATTTGACATCTAAACAAAACAGGTGGCTTTAATGCTACCAATTCATGTACTGATGGTTCAAATTCTGGAAATAAACGCTGAGCAGCGTGGGTTGGCTATTTCAAGGAAACGATCAGAAGCAATTGACGGTACGTTTTCATATTGTATATACTTGCGTTTATACATATCAACTTCAGATTGAGTCATGACCGATACCTTTCTTGATATAAAGCAGTGGGGCAACAGTCTAGGGGTCCGGTTGCCTGCATCGGTCGCCCGTGAGGCACATCTACACATTGATCAACGGGTACGTATTTCAGTGGAAGGTGGGCAGGTGATCATTACGCCAGTTATTGATGCGCCGCTTACCTTGGAACAACGGTTGGCACATTTTGACCCGGCACGGCATGGAGGCGAAGTGATGGCAAGCCAGCCTATCGGCGCGGAGCGTTGGTAACCACAAAGAGGTCATCATCCGGCAAACATACCTCTTGGGTACCTGATCGCCAGGATATTATCTGGATTGACTGCAACCCCCAAGTTGAGCAGGAAATGCGGGATATTCATCCGTTTCTGGTACTCTCGCCGCTTATTTTTAATGAGAAAACCTCGCTGGTTATCGGGTTGCCGATGACTACGGCTGCATACAATGCCGATAATCCCTTTGCCGTGGTCGTCGGGCAAGTCAAGAAACCCAAGGTGGGACAAACCAGAACAGGGCAGACCAGCTATGTGCTTTGTCACCAACCCAAGTCTTTTGATTGGCGTTTGCGCAGTGCCCGGCCACACCCGAGCGGGACATTGTCCGATAGTCTGTTTGCACAGGTTTGTGAATGCCTGAATCAGATTATCCGTGTGGGATAGCGGATATTATCGGTGAAGGGGGTATGTCGTTTAAATATCTATTCGACCACGTGAAGTTTGCAATTGCTGTTGTTCATCGACCCAGTATCCACAAGGTCTTGCGCTGAATTAGCTCAAGTGTTGGCCAAAATTCCTGTTCTCATCGAACGATAGTTCTCATCAGCGCCCCATTAGAATAGGAGCGGCGACTTTGCACCGATGCATGCGCAAAATTCTTAAACCGCTACCTATGCCAGGCACTTAATCCGCTTGCTTCCTGAGGAATGCAGGAATATCCAGCATATCCACCCCTGATTGCTTCATGGCTTCCACCGTTGCATCACGCCTTCTGTTTGTCCGTATGGCGGCGGGCGCATCCAGCTCTTTCCAGTTTATTGCGTCGCCGTATATTGAGTTATCCGTGCCGTTACGTGTGTGGATAACGCTTATCGGTCTGGACTGCATGCGGTTAACCACGCCGCCAAGCCCTGTTGCAACCATCGTGACCCGCAGATCATCCTGCATGTTCTCATCGATCACGGTACCGATAATCACGGTGGCATCTTCAGCGGTAAAACCCTTTATGGTACTCATCACTTCATGAACTTCACGCATTTTCATTCCCGAACTGGCGGTGATGTTTACCAATATTCCCCGCGCACCGGTGAGATTCACGTCTTCCAGCAAGGGACTTGCTACCGCCTGTTCCGCTGCCACGCGTGCGCGGTCGATACCCGAAGCAAACGCAGACCCCATCATCGCCATACCCATTTCCGACATTACGGTCTTCACGTCGGCAAAATCGACATTGACGAGGCCCGGGCAATTGATGACCTCGGCGATTCCTGCTACCGCACCATATAACACGTTATTGGCGGCCTTGAATGCATCGAGCATACTGATATCTTCGCCCAGCACTAGCATCAGCTTATCGTTGGGAATGACGATCAATGAATCGACATGTTGTGACAGTTCTTCCATTCCCGTCTGTGCTGCCTTGAGCCGCCTTCCTTCAAAGGAAAAGGGTTTGGTGACCACCGCTACGGTAAGAATACCCATTTCCTTGGCTACTTGCGCCACCACGGGCGCGGCGCCGGTACCGGTGCCGCCACCCATGCCAGCAGTGACAAACAGCATGTCTGCGCCTTCAATCAATTCTGCGATACGGTCACGGTCTTCCAATGCTGCATGGCGACCGATTTCGGGATTAGCACCCGCCCCCAATCCCTTGGTAATTGCAGAACCGAGTTGCAGCAGGGTGCGCGCCTGATTGCGCTTCAGCGCCTGGGCATCGGTATTGGCGCAGATGAATTCAACGCCCTGAACCCCATTCTGGATCATGTGATCCACCGCGTTACCTCCACAACCACCGATGCCAATAACCTTGATAACGGCTTCCTGAGTTTGTGTGTCCATGATTTCGAACATAATGTTCTCCTTTTATAAATTGAAACAATTAATTACGCTTTAATTTGATGCTGGCTTCTGATCGCGCGCACACTATTGTCTTTCTTGTCATCCAAGTTCCCGCAAAAATCCACTGTATTGCAGGTTGCTCAGAAATTACCCTGAAACCAGCTTTTCATCCTTTCAAGAATCCGCCGGAATGAATTGCCTTGCAGCCTGGTATGCTGGTATCGCTGAAGCTGCTCCATACCCGAAATAATCAGTCCAATTCCCGTGGAACACCGCGGCGTAAGCACCACTTCCGCCAGGCCGCCACGATAATTAGGTAACCCCAGCCTTACGGGCATATGGAATATTTCTTCGCCGAGTTCCACCATGCCTTGCAAGGAGCTACTGCCTCCGGTGATGACAATCCCGGATGAGAGTAGTTCCTCAAAACCGCTACGACGCAGTTCAGCCTGCACCAGGGAGTAGAGCTCCTCTACGCGCGGTTCGATTACTTCGGTCAGCGTCTGCCTGGAAAGGTGGCGCACGCCGCGATCGCCCACGCCTGCGACTTCAATCATTCCATGCGGATCGGCGAGGCCGCGCAATGCACAGCCATAACGGCATTTGATATCCTCGGCATCTTTGGTCGGTGTACGAAGTGCCATCGCAATATCATTGGTAATCTGGTCCCCGGCGATCGGAATCACTGCGGTGTGGCGAATCGCGCCGTGAGTGAACACCGCAATGTCTGTAGTACCTCCACCGATATCCACCAGGCACACGCCCAGATCTTTTTCATCTTCCGAGAGCACGGCCATTGCCGAGGCCAATGGTTGCAACACCAGGTCGCGTACTTCCAGCCCACAGCGGCGCACACACTTTATAATGTTTTGTGCCGCCGATACGGCACCAGTAACGATATGAACTTTCACCTCCAGTCGTACGCCGCTCATGCCGATAGGCTCACGCACATCTTCCTGCCCGTCTATGACGAATTCCTGATTGAGGACATGGAGAACTTGTTGGTCATTAAGAATATTTACCGCCTTGGCGGTTTCCATTACGCGCTCCACGTCTAGCCGCGACACTTCTTTATCCTTGATTGCCACCATTCCGTGCGAATTAAAGCTTTTGATATGGCTGCCGGCAATGCCGGTGTAAACCTCGTGGATTTTGCAGTCGGCCATTAGCTCCGCTTCTTCCAGCGCGCGCTGGATCGCATTCACCGTGGTCTCGATATTGACCACTACGCCTTTCTTTAAACCACGCGAAGGGTGACTACCCATACCGATAACCTCAAATCCGCCTTCCGGCTTCACCTCGGCAACAATGGCAATAATCTTGGATGTGCCAATATCGAGGCCAACAATCAGATTTTTATTTTCATTGATTCTACTCATCTACTTTACGGCCGCCCAATCCCGCCCATTTTCCTTCAACTCTTGTTGGCATTTGCTGCATTACATTGGTCATCGCACAGCGAATCCGTTGGGATAACGTAAATCCACATAGCTCAATTTCTGGTTTAATCGTGCAATGCTTATGTCATGTATCAGAACATATCGCTCCAGTCGCGTTTTCATTTGTTCACGTCCGAGCTCCAGTATGGTTCCGTTATCCAGATGAACCCGCCATGCACGACGGGGTGAAAGTCTTATTTGCTCGATGCTTTGTTGCAATGGCCGCAGAATTTCATTAAAGGCGGCATACTGCCGCGTCAAGTCTCGAGAACTCTCCGCCGGTCCCTCGAATATCGGCAATTTATCCGCGGACACGCCATTGAAGACTTCGCCATGCGTGTTGACCAAGGCGGTGCTGCCCCAGCGTGCCAGCACGACATGCTCCTCCAATGTCACTTCCAGGCTCTGCGGCCAGACGCGCCGAACGCTGGCGTTACGTACCCATGGCAATTTTCTGAACGCAACGCGCGTTGCATCCATGTCAACTGTTAAAAAATTTCCCCTGACTTCACTTTTAACCGCCTTATCGATCTGGTCTCTTGTCACATGCTTCAATTCGTTGCCGCTGCTGTTAGTAGCACTTACGCTCACCTCTTTCAGCGGAAACAAGGGTAAATTAACCGTCCACTGACTGATGCCGTAAAGCACTATCATGGCAACCAGCGTAAACAATGTGCTGGCCAGCAGGTCCATTACCTGATGGTTATCCCACATGTGCCAGCTCCAGTATCCGAAGCACCAAATCGTCGAATGATATCCCCGCTACCTTTGCGGCCATCGGTACAAGGCTATGGCTGGTCATGCCAGGCGAAGTATTGGTCTCAAGAAAATAGGCTTTTCCTGATTTATCCAGCATTACATCCACTCTTCCCCATCCCTCGCACCCTAAAATCTTGTGTGCGTTCAATGCTTGCACCTGAATCTCCCGCTCCAGTACTGCGGATAAGCCGCTCGGGCAAAAGTACCGGGTATCGTCGGAAATATATTTGGCCTGATAATCGTATAGGTCACCCGCTGTTTGAATCCGCACCAGCGGAAGCGCGATGTCAGCTAGGATGGCAGCGGTCAGCTCCATTCCTTCGATAAACTGCTCCGCTAGCACCATCATGTCGTGCTTCGTCGCCAGCTCGTATGCGGCCGGCAAGTCCTTTGCAGCAGTCACCTTCGTCAAGCCGATGGTCGATCCTTCCCGCGATGGCTTGACAATGAGAGGTAGGCCAAGCTCTTTTACTACGGCATCAAAGTCGCTTCGAGCATCAAGCAAGGCATATCGGGGGGTGTTGATTCCTGCCGCCTGCCATAGCAACTTGGTGCGCCATTTATCCATTGCCAACGCGCTCGCCATTACGCCGCTGCCGGTATAAGGCAACTCCATAAGCTCCAGCGCACCCTGCACTGTGCCGTCCTCGCCATAACGCCCATGGAGGGCAATATGTACTCGCTTGAACCCCTGCTGCCTAAGCGCTTCCATGGGCTGTTCAGCGGGATCAAATGGATGAGCGTTTACACCTCGGCGCCGTAGCGCATCAAGTACAGCTTTGCCGCTTTCGAGTGAAATCTCCCGCTCTGCGGAGCGGCCGCCCAGTAGAACCGCAACTTTTCCATAATCGTAATTACTCACAATTGGGCGTTTCCTGATATATGTATCCAAAGCACTGTTGAATTCGGCTCTTCACTTGGCGTCTCCGATAATTCGCACTTCCTGCTCCAATACAATCCCCGTCTGTTCTTTTACGGTGTTACGCACCGCCCCGATCACGGCTTCGATATCGGCCGCTGCCGCATCCCCCGTATTTATAATGAAGTTTGCATGCTTGGGCGAAACCATCGCGCCGCCAATGAGAAAACCCTTCAGCCCGCAGGACTCTATCAGCCGCGCTGCGTGATCCCCCGGCGGGTTGCGGAACACTGAACCAGCATTTGGCAGACTCAATGGCTGGCTATTAATACGTCTGGTGAGTAATTCCTTGATTTTTTTTCTTGAGGCTGAATCTTCGCCATTCAATAACCTGAACCATCCTCCAACAAACCATTCTTCATCAGCAAAACACTCTCCCTTCTGATCCTCAGCCCTCGCAGGCTTTAATGCCACGTGCCGATAGCCAATTTCGTAATCTCCGGGCGGATGTTCACACAGTTGCGCGGTACGGCTGAGCGTTCTCACCTGCTCTACAATTCCCCAAGTTTCAGTATCGTAACAACCCGCATTCATCGCCAGCGCTCCGCCAACCGTACCCGGGATACCCGCCAGGAATTCCGCACCCATCAGGTTGTGCAGCGCCGCAAATCGCGCAACCTTCGCACAGGCCACGCCTGCCCCCGCATATATCAAGCCCCCTTCCTCGTCCTGTTGCTCCAACCGCAGATCATTAAGCCTTGCATGCAGCACGACTACCGTGCCTTTGATGCCACCGTCGCGCACCAGCAGGTTGCTGCCAAGCCCAACCATATGTACTGGCTCATCCTTCGGCAGGTCGCGGATAAATTGAGTAAGATCCATCAGATCGGCCGGAATATATATGTGCTCCGCCTCTCCGCCTGCCCGCCAGGACGTGTATTTTTTCATTGACTCATTCATGCGCATTTTGCCGCGAAGAGCGTGCAACCCATGAGTTAACTTAAGTTCTGACATATCCATTCATGAATCCAGCGACAGATTCTTTATGCACAAAGCACGAGGGGCTTTCATCGCCTCTTCTGCGCCGCAGAGTGTGCTCAACCCGATATTCCTTTTTCGAGATTAGCCGCAACGCCTCCCACCGACCCTGCCCCCATCACCAGCACAACGTCGTTTTCCCGCGCCGCACCATGAATGGCGGCAGGCAGCTCATCCAATGTTTCGACGAAAATCGGTTCCGCCTTGCCTTGCACTCTGAGCGCCCGTGCAAGCGACTTGCTGTCAGCCGCGACGATGGGCGCTTCGCCTGCCGGGTAAACCTCGGTTAATAGCAATACGTCGGCGGTGCCCAGCACTTTGACGAAATCCTCGAATAAGTCGCGGGTGCGGGTATACCGATGTGGCTGGAACGCCAGAACCAGCCGGCGATTGGGAAATGCGCCGCGTGCAGCAGCGATGGTGGCCGCCATTTCTACCGGGTGATGGCCGTAATCATCAACCAGCGTAAAGCTTCCTTCTTTCCCATTTCCTTCACTGATCAGTTTGATTTCTCCGTAGCGCTGAAAGCGACGGTCCACACCTCTGAAACCCGCCAATGCCCTAGTTATAGCGGCGTCCGTCACACCTATTTCGTTGCATACCGCAATTGCCGCGAGCGCATTTTGCACATTATGCAATCCTGGCAGATTAAGCATGATTTTGAGCTTGCGAGTCTTGCCATTGACTCCTACCAGGGCAGTAAAATGCATCTGCCCTTCACTATGGCGGATATCGGCAGCGCGGACCTGAGCAGTATCCGACAAGCCGTAAGTGGTGATGGGCTTGGTAACATCGGGCAGAATTGAACGTACGTTGGCATCATCAATACATAACACCGCCATACCGTAAAAAGGTAGATGCTGTAAAAAATCGATAAATGCCTGCTTGAGCTTGCTGACATCGTGACCATAAGTTTCCATATGATCTGCATCTATATTGGTCACTACGGCCAGTACAGGTTGTAAATAGAGAAACGATGCGTCGGATTCATCTGCCTCCACCACGATAAATTCGCCACGTCCCAACTTGGCATGAGAGCCCGCAGCCTCCAGCCTGCCACCGATAACAAATGTCGGATCCATCCCCGCTTCCGCCAGAATACTGGCGACCAGGCTTGTGGTGGTGGTTTTGCCATGAGTGCCCGCAATGGCAATGCCCTGACGCAATCTCAATAACTCCGCCAACATGATTGCCCGCGGCACTACTGGCACATTACGCTCGCGCGCGGCCGTCACTTCAGGGTTGTCCGGCTTGATTGCAGTAGATGTTACGACCGCATCAGCTGATGCCACATGATCGCGTTCGTGGCCGGCATGAATGGTTGCACCCAGCTTCTTCAGGCGCCGTGTAATGGATGTACTGGATAAGTCCGAACCGCTAACCTGGTATCCGAGATTAAGCAGCACCTCGGCAATTCCGCTCATACCCGAGCCACCGATGCCGACAAAATGTACATGTTTGACTTTATGTTTCATATCTTCAGTTTATTGAAATCTCGGGAAAAAAATGGCACTTTAATGACAATGTCCCACATTGCAGTTTTGGTTTTTTAAACCTTCACCCTCTCCATGCATGCCTCTGCAACCCGTCGGGTTGCATCCGGTTTCGCCAGTTCACGGGCCTTCACTGCCATTTTCAGAAGGTTCTCGCGAGTAAACCCCATCAATAATTCCGCCAGTCTTTGTGGATTCAATTCGCTTTGGGATAAAAGGACTGCCGCATTTCTATCACTTAGAAATTTAGCATTGCTTGTCTGATGATCATCTACTGCGTAGGGAAAAGGCACCAAAACACTCGCCACTCCCGCTGCAGCCAGCTCGCTAATGGTCAGAGCCCCGGCGCGGCAAACCACCACATCGCAATTGGCGTAGCAAACAGCCATGTTCTCAATGAATGAGACCAATTCGCCTTCTACCGCCGCTTCGGCATAATTCTTTCTCAACGAATCCAAATGCTTTGTTCCTGCCTGGTGCACTACAAGGGGGCGCATTCTTTCCGGAATCAGCTTCAGCGCCTGCGGTACGATGGTATTCAGTGCCTGCGCACCCAAACTTCCTCCGATTACCAGTAATTTCAATCTTTCACTGCCGAGCTGAGTTCGTGCGGAATATCTTTTTTCCGGCGCCTCCAGCTGGCTAATTTCGTTACGCACCGGATTACCGGAAAACACCGCATTTTTTTCGGTCCCGATAGCGTTCGGAAAGCCCAACAAAACCTTGTCAGCGAGCGTTGCCAATATTCTGTTGGCAAGACCGGGAATCGAATTCTGTTCGTGTATCAGGAGCCGCTTACCCAGTAATGAAGCCATCAGTCCGCCCGGAAACGCAGGATAACCCCCCATACCAAGTACCACGTCGGGGCGCACCCGTCGTATCACCATGGCGCTTTGCCATAATGCAAATAACAACCGTAGCGGTAGCGTAAGCCAGGTCACGAAACCTTTCCCCCGCAAACCAGAAAAACTGATAATCTCAACGTCATATCCTCGCTGTGGTACCAGTGACGTTTCCATTCCTCTCTCTGTTCCCAGCCACACCACATTCCAACCCGCTGTCTTAATGTAATCCGCCACGGCTAGCCCCGGAAACACATGCCCCCCTGTTCCGCCGGCCATGATGAGGATGGTGTGGATCACCTTCAAATGCCTGATGGTTCCAAGCTATTCATGCGGATAACCTTTCATCAACTGCCGGTTCTCCCAATCCACTCGGAGCAATACCGCCAGCGCGACGCAACTTGCAACAATGCTGCTGCCGCCAAAACTCATCAACGGCAAAGTCAATCCTTTTGTTGGCAGCACACCCATGTTCACGCCCATGTTGATAAAGGTTTGCACACCCAGCCATACGCCGATACCTTGTGCCACCAGCGCATTAAAGTGACGTTCGCGCAGAGCCGCCTGGCGGCCTATTATGAAAGCGCGTATTACCAGCCACGCAAACAGAGCGGCTACCGTCATCACGCCAATAAAACCAAGCTCCTCCGCAATCACGGCAAGCAAAAAATCGGTGTGCGCTTCGGGCAGGTAGAATAGCTTTTCCACGCTGCCTCCAAGACCAACCCCCATCCATTCGCCACGCCCAAATGCAATCAAGGCATGACTCAACTGGTACCCTTTTCCATAAGGATCGTTCCATGGATCCATGAATCCAAAAAACCGCTGCATGCGATAGGGTTCGATCCAGATCAGTATCAGCAGGCAGGTGAATAGAAAGCCGCTCAATCCGGTGAACAGCTTCAGATCTATCCCACCTAAAAACAATATCGCGATCACGATAGCTGTGATAACGACAAAGGCTCCCAAGTCCGGTTCTGCCAGCAATAGCGAACCCACCATAAGCATTGCGATCAGCATGGGAAAGAGGCCTTTGCGAAAGCTGCCCAGGTATGCCGCCTTGCGAACGGTATAGTTCGCGGCATAAATCACCACGAACAATTTCATAAACTCTGATGGCTGAAAATTTACTATCAGTAGCGGTATCCAGCGCTTGCTTCCGTTGATTTCACGGCCTATGCCCGGAATCAGCACTAGCAGCAGCAACACCGTTCCCAGTAAGAACAGGTGGAGCGAGTATTTCTGCCATAGCCGAAGCGGTACCTGGAATACGATCAACCCCGTAACCAGGCCCACCGCTAAATAGGCACCATGCCGAACAAGAAAATAAGCTGGATATCCGTTTGTGCCTCGTCCCGCTTCGGCAATGGAAATGGATGCGGAATACACCATCACCAGCCCCAGACCGAGTAACAAAATGGCAGACCAGATCAAAGACTGATCAAAGTTGGGCAGAATTCTTTGGCTATTGATATTGTTCTGGTAGACCATCAGCTGGCTGTTTTATGAAATGGAGCAGAACTTTTCAATTGCAGGCCCCTCACCGCCGCAATAAACGTCTCAGCACGGTGAACGTAATTTTTGAACATATCGATGCTTGCGCATGCCGGTGACATCAGCACTGCATCATTTTCTTTTGCCAGCGCAAAGCTTTTTTGTACCGCTTCTTCCATCGTCGTTGCATGATGCAGCGGCACTCCAGAATGGCTTATAGCGTTAACAATTTTATTTGCGTCACGCCCGATCAACACCACTGCGCGCGCATGTTCTGCGATCGGCCGAGCTAATGGCGAGAAGTCCTGCCCCTTGCCATCCCCGCCCGCGATCAGCACCACACTTTGCATCATCCCGTTCAAAGCCGCGACGGTCGCCCCTACGTTGGTGCCTTTTGAGTCGTCGTAGAAAGTGATGCCATTGAATGCCGCCACTTTCTCCATTCGGTGCGGGAGACCCCTGAATTCACGCAAGGCCTGTAGCGCTGGTTCATACAGCAGATCTATGGCACGGCAGAGCGCCAATGCAGCCAAGGCGTTGGCTGCATTGTGCAGGCCGGTGACGCCAAGCTCGCTGGTTTTCATCAAACGTGTTTGCCCCTGAACCAGCCAGATATTTTCTTCACCCTCACGCAGCAGACCGAAATCATCATTGCCAACCGGCAGATCCAGGCCGAAAGTCATCCATTTTCTCCCCTTCAGCGCCATAGCAAACACCTTGGCATCGTCACGATTCAGAATCTGGACGCCGCCGGCGCCACCCAGAAATATTCTGGCCTTGGCAGCCGCGTAATCTTCCATCCCCACGTAGCGATCAAAATGGTCTTCGGATAAGTTCAGTATTGCTGCCGCGTCAGAGTCAAGACTTTTTGTGGTTTCCAGCTGAAAACTGGAAACCTCCAATACCCATGCCTGGGGCAGCTTTCCTGAGTCATGCCGTCGCATCAGGGCGTCGAGCACTGCCGGGCCAATATTGCCTGCGACTTCCACGTCCCATCCTGATTTCTTCACCATTGCTCCAACCATGGCAGTTACGGTAGTTTTGCCATTGGAACCAGTAACGGCCAGAATCCTTGGTTTTGAAGTATTGAGTTGCTTAATAGCCAAAGCAAAAAGTTCCATGTCGCCGACTACTGGCACACCTTCTTTTATTGCCCGCTGCACCATCGATTCCGCCATAGGCACACCGGGGCTGATAGCGACGATATCTATACCGGAAAATGCCTCGGGTAAAAATGCGCCTGTAGATAACACGGCGTCAGGCAGAGTCTGTTTCAACGCTTCCAGATAGGGAGGAGCTTCGCGAGTGTCGGTCAAGCGCACACTCGCTCCCATGCGCGACAGCCACTTTGCCATGGAAAAGCCGGTTTCACCCATTCCGAGCACCAAGACGGTTTTACCTCGCAGGTTCATATGCAAGCTTCAATTCTTTATCTCAACTTCAACGTGGATAATCCAAACAACACCAGCATCATGGTGATAATCCAGAACCGCACCACTACCTGGTTTTCCTTCCAGCCCTTCAATTCGTAGTGATGATGTAATGGCGCCATTCGGAAAATGCGTTTACCGACCAGCTTGAATGAAGCTACCTGTAAAATCACCGATAGGGTTTCCACCACGAATACCCCGCCCATGATGACCAGCACGATTTCCTGGCGCACTATCACGGTCACGATGCCAAGCGCGGCGCCAAGGGCAAGCGCACCGACATCGCCCATGAATACTTCTGCCGGATAAGCATTGAACCAGAGAAAGGCTAATCCCGCGCCTGCCAGCGCGCCACAGAAAACAGCCAACTCGCCTGCATGGGGAATATAGGGGATTCCCAAATACTTTGCGAAAACAGCGTGACCCGCCACGTAGGCAAAAATAGCCAGGGCACTGCTAATCATCACTGTCGGCATAATGGCCAAACCATCAAGGCCATCGGTCAGGTTCACCGCATTACTGGTGCCTACTATCACAAAATAGGCAAGCGCCACAAACCCGGCCACGCCAAGCGGGATAGCCACCTGCTTGAAGAAAGGCACAATCAGGGTAGTCTGCGCAAGCGACTCAGCCGTTAAAGCAAGGTATAGCGCTACCGAGATCGCAATTGTCGATTGCCAGAAGAGCTTGACTCTGGCGGAAAGTCCTTTGGGATTCCGATATACGACCTTGCGGTAGTCATCCACCCAGCCAATTACACCAAAGCCAAGCGTGGTTACCAGTACTACCCAAACATAGCGGTTGCTTAGATCCGACCATAATAGTGTTGTAATGGCAATGGAAACCAATATCAGCGCACCGCCCATCGTAGGCGTACCGGCTTTGATCAGGTGAGTCTGTGGACCGTCCTCGCGTACCGACTGTCCAATTTTATAAGCAGTGAGTTTGCGGATCATGGCGGGACCAACAATGAATGAAATCACAAGCGAGGTAAGTGCTGCCAGCACCGTACGCAAGGTGATGTAATTGAATACATTGAAAACACGGATATCCTTCGCAAGCCATTGAGCCAGTTCTAACAGCATGACAGCCGCCAGGACAAATCTTTGTCTTTAAGTACGCCTAAAAAAACAAATTGAAACAGGTTATCCATGATTTCCAAATAACAAAAACTCATAATTCAATACGCTGGACCACTCGCTCCATCCGCATGAAGCGTGATCCTTTTATCAACAATGTAACATCAGCAGCCAGTAAGCTTTCCAGTTCAATCAGCAACTCTTCAATATGCTCATAATGTCGTGCGCCTGGACCAAACTTCACAGCGGTATAAGCGCTCAGTTCGCCTACAGCAAGCAACTTGTCAATCCCCCCGAGGTGCGCTTCTACACCGATACGCTCGTGAAAATCTCTTGCGTTGTCACCCAGCTCGCCCATGTCTCCCAGCACAAGGATTTTTTTACCTGGCGCTTTGGCCAGGACAGCCAGCGCGGCCCTTACCGATTCCGGATTGGCGTTATAACTATCGTCTATCAAAGTTGCATCATGCAAACAGCGCTTCATCTGCAAACGTCCTTTCACGCCGCGAAACTCGTTCAACCCGGATACGATTGCCTCCGGCCCAATACCCAAGGCCACTGCTGCAGCTGCAGCTGCCAATGCGTTCCGTACGTTATGCTCCCCCGGAACCTGCAGTTCCACTTCCCCGATTCCGGCGGGCAGAATCAACTTCAGCCTGCTGCTAAAGAAATCAAGCTGATACCGAGCGCTCACTTGCGGCTCTCCACCAATGCCAAAATCCACTACCTTTCTGTTACCTGCAAGTTTGCGCCATAGCGGAGCATATGAATCATCGGCGTTTATAACGGCTATACCATGTTGATCGAGCCCCTCAAAAATTTCACCTTTGGCGCAAGCCACCGCCTCCACTGAACCCAGATCCTTAACATGTGCCGCGCCCGCGTTCGTAATCACCGCCACACTAGGTTTTGCCAGCCCGGTCAAATACGATATCTCTCCGGAATGATTCATACCCATTTCGAATACCGCATAAACATGCTGTTTGCGCAGTCGCAACAACATGAGTGGCATACCGATATCGTTATTGAGATTGCCCTCGGTCGCCAATACACTGTCCGAACCACTCATTTGTCCCAATGCATCTGCCGCTCGCCGTAAAATGGATGCAATCATTTCTTTCACCGTAGTCTTGCCATTGCTGCCAGTCACCGCGACCACCGGAATATTAAAGTGCCCACGCCAATGTGCCGCCAGCTGCCCCAATCCAAGTCTCGTGTTCTTCACCCGTATCAGGGGAATAATCGATTCGTGATTCTTTATCCATGATTCCCGGCAAACCATTGCCGCCGCAGCACCCTTTTTTTTCGCTTCGGCAACAAAATTATGGCCATCGAATTTTTCGCCTACCAGCGCCACAAATAAATCGCCACGTCTCACCGCACGACTATCTGTGCTAACGCCGGTGAAAAGCATATTGTTGCCATACCATTCGCCACCCAGCGCCCGAACTGCCTTCTGAATGGTCATCATGTTGGCATCGACATCTTACCCATCATGCTCTCCAGTACCCGTCCGGCGACCTCGGCATCATCAAACGGAAGCTTTTCCCCATCTATTTCCTGATATGTTTCATGCCCTTTCCCTGCAATCAACACCACGTCGCCTTTGTTCGCGCCTTGAATTGCCCGGCAAATGGCTGCTGCCCGATCTTCCTCGATATGGTGATTGGGACCCGCGCCTGCCGCGATCTCACTGATAATGACATGCGGGTTCTCCCTCCGGGGATTGTCGCTGGTGATGATGACCTCGTCAGCCAGCCGTGTCGCTATGGCACCAAGCAGCGGCCTTTTACCATGGTCGCGCTCGCCCCCGCAGCCAAATACGCAAATCAATCTTGGATTCTTTATTCTCGATACCGCGTTCACCTCAAGCTCGGTAGCAGACATTTCGCGCAGCGTTGTCAGCACCTTTTCCAAAGCATCCGGAGTATGGGCGTAATCCACTACGACAAGCGGTTGATCGCCTCCCCCCATTTGCTGCATCCTGCCCGCTACAGGACATATCCGCTGCGATACTCGCACCACATCAGCCAGTTTGACGCTGCTGGCCAGCAAGGCAGCTATCACTCCCAGCAAATTTGAAGCATTGAAGCGACCCACCACACTCGTTTTAAATCCTGAATGCTCACCTTCAAATTCAACATCAAAATCCAGACCGCCGAGGCTTGACCTGAGATTGCGTCCACGCGCTACCCTGAATTTCTCAGAATCACACATCCGAAGCGCCAGGTCGGTGAAGCCATATCCGATTATCTGTATATCCGTGTCTTCAAGCTGCCGTAATAATTCGACAGCAAATGCATCGTCAAGATTAAGTACGGCATATTTGAGTCCAGGCCAATGGAACAGTCGAGCTTTGGCATCGGCATATGCTTCCATGCTATTGTGATAATCGAGATGATCACGCGACAGGTTGGTGAACAGCGCGACCGCGAATACCGAACCATTGATACGCTCTTGTACTATCCCGTGCGATGACACCTCCATTGCCACGCATTGCGTATCGTGCCGTAGAAAATCCGCCATCCTCCGATGCAAAGATACTGCGTCGGGTGTTGTGTTTGCAGTCAACTCGAGCTCACCAGGAAAACCAGTCCCTAACGTACCGATTATTGCGGTTTTTTTTCCTAAGGTAGTCATGGCTTGGGCAATCCAGTGGCTGCATGAAGTCTTGCCGTTCGTTCCGGTAATACCGATGAGCCATAATTCGTGCGATGGATGACCATATACGTGGTCGGCGATAATGCCTGCCTTTGCTCGCAGGCTGGCTACCGGCAAATTAGGCGCCTGCCACGCCGGATCCCACACGAAACTGCACCTTTCCCAAAGCACGGCATTTGCTCCGGCAGCGATTGCCAAGGGAATGAATTTACGTGCATCGTGCTTTTCTCCGGCATAGGCCAGAAAGGTATCTCCCGGCTTCACCATGCGACTATCCGTTACAAGATTGCTGATCTTGACGCCCAGGCCATTGAGGGCTTGAAAATCAAAATATGCATTTGAGCTCTTCGTAAATTGGAAGTCCCTGCGCCCAGAAACTGAATTCATACGTCACCCCCCGACTCGGGAACTGCCGTAAATGACATCAGGTTGCTGGAAGGGGAATCATGGGGTACGTTCAGCATACGCAGCGCACCATCCATGACCTTACTGAATACTGGCGCCGCCACCGCTCCGCCAAAGTACTGTCCCGCAGATGGTTCATCCAGCATTACCGCGATCACAAGTCGTGGACTGGAAGCTGGCGCGTAGCCGACAAATGTGGATAGGTAGCGATTTTTTGCATAGCCGTTACCTTCCAATTTATGCGCAGTACCCGTTTTGCCCGCTACTCGATAACCATCAATCTGCGCTTTCGGTGCGGTACCTCCCGGTTGCGCCACCGTTTCCAGCATTCTGCTCACAGCCAGAGCTGTGTCGCGCGAAATTACTCGCTTGCCTGCCACAGGCGCATCCAGTCTTACTAACGATACTGGCTTCAATTCACCTTCTGCGGAAAACAGGGTATAAGCACGCGCCAACTGTAGCAGACTCACCGCAATACCGTGGCCATATGACATAGTGGCCTGTTCAATAGGACGCCAGGTCCGGTATGGCCGGAGCTTGCCGCTGACCTCACCCGGAAATCCCGAGCCGGTAGAAGCACCGAACCCCGAATCGCTCAGCATCTCCCATAACGTTTGCGGCGACAGCGACAAAGCGATCTTTGCCGAGCCGACGTTACTGGATTTCTGGATCACTTGCGCTACCGTCAGGGGACCCTCTTTATGCGCGTCGCGTATTGTCGCTCTGCCAATGGAGAACGTACCAGGCGCGGTCTCGAATATTGTGTCGGGCTTTATCCCTCCCGCCTCCAGCGCTGCTGCGATGGTAAATGGTTTCAGTGTTGAGCCTGGCTCGAATGCGTCGGTCAAGGCCCTGTTACGAGCTTGGCCGCCGCCCGTTCTCTTACGGTTGTTAGGGTTGTACGCAGGTAAGTTGACGAGCGCCAGCAACTCGCCTGTTTGCGCATCCAGCACCACGATTCCTCCTGCTTTGGCCTTATTCGCCTCAACGGCCTGCTTTAATTCCCGGTAAGCGAGATACTGAATTTTGCTTTCTATTGATAGCGCTATATCTTGACCTGACCTGGGCGCCCGGATACTTTCCACATCCTCGACGGTACGCCCTTTCCGATCCTTAATAACTCGGCGGCTTCCAGGTTTACCCGCGAGCTCATCCTGCCACGCCAGTTCGATTCCCTCTTGTCCTTTATCATCGAGATCGGTAAAGCCAAGCATATGTGCCGTCAACTCACCTGCTGGATAAAACCGGCGATATTCACGTTTAAGGAATACACCCGGCAAGTTGAGCTCGACCACTCTGGCTGCAACTTCTGGCGACAAGTGCCGCTTCAGGTATACAAAATCGCGCCTTTGCCCATAAGGTTGCCCATTGAGGCGTTTGCGAACTTCTCCGATATCCATCTCGATCAGGTTTGCCAGTTTCTTTAGTTGCTCCGGTGACGCATTCATGTCCTGGGGGCTTGCCCATACCGACTCCACTGGCGTACTGATAGCGAGCGGTTCGCCATGCCGATCCGTAATCATTCCGCGATGGGCGCTCATTTCAAGTACGCGGCTGTACCGCGATTCGCCTTTCTGCTGTAAAAAGCCGTTATTCATGCCTTGCAAATAGGCTGCCCGCCCGGCAAGTCCGGCCAATCCCAGCAATAATAGCCCCACCAATAGACGTGAGCGCCCTGCAGGCAATACAATATGCGGTACGTGCTTCGATATCATGGCTTCGCCGTTTCCAGAAAATTAGCGGAATTGGTCGAAGGAACGACTCGAACGCGTGAGGCATTCGGCACCTGCATATGCAATTGTCCCGTAGCGATTTTTTCAATGCGTGTATGCATGGCCCATGTACTTTGTTCAAGTTGCAATTGTCCCCATTCCACTGCCAACTGCCCCGCCATCTCCTGTTCTTTTTCCAGCTCCACAAAAAGCTTGCGCGCCTTGTGCTGTGAAGTCACAACACTCAGCGCGCAGGCGATGAGGATTAAAACTAAAAGAATATTTATCCTAATCACATCAGTCTCTCATTAACCGTGAACGCCGACTCTCTGCTATGTCGTATTGACTCGTTCTGCAATTCGCATGACCGCGCTTCTGGCCCGAGGGTTGACCGTAATTTCGTCAGGGCTGGGATGTATCGCCTTGCCTATCAGACGCAACTTATGGCGACTTCGAAGCTGTACCTCTTTTTCTCGTAACGGCAGACCGCGGGGCAATCCGTCGAAATTCGCCGATTCGCGCATGAAACGCTTTACTATTCTGTCCTCAAGGGAGTGAAAACTGATAACCACAAGCCGTCCTCCGGAATTTAATACCTCTACGCATTGCGGTAAGGCCACCGACAATTTCTCAAGCTCCTGATTGAGATAAATCCGTATAGCCTGAAAAGTGCGCGTCGCCGGATTCTGCCTGTTTTCCCGCTCGCGCGAGCGCATGGCCGCCGCCACAATCCCGGCAAGCTGAAGTGTGGTGACGACAGGCTGCCGCGCTCTTGCCGCAATAATCGCTCTTGCAATCTGCTTAGCAGACCGTTCTTCGCCATAGTTTTTTATCACCTCTACCAAATGAGCCTCTGAAGCGGACGCAAGCCATTCTGCGGCTGTCTGTCCCTGACTTGTATCCATCCGCATATCAAGCGGTCCATCCAGGCGAAAGCTGAACCCGCGCGGCGCTTCTTCGAGTTGCGATGAAGATACCCCTAAATCCAGGAGCACCCCATCCACTCGATCCACCTTCAGTTGATGCAATACCTGCTTTATCTGCGAAAAGCTGGCATGCATCATGCGAAAACGTATATCACTGATAGCCTCTCCCGCCGCCAGCGCGTCCGGATCCCTATCGAATGCGATGAGCCTGCCGCACTGCCCCAACTGCTTTAATATCAGCCGACTGTGCCCACCGCGCCCGAATGTGCCATCCACGTATATCCCATCCGGTTTAATTGCCAGCGCATCTACCGCCTCATGAAGCAAAACCGTGATATGCATGTAAGTGTCAATGACGGGCCTACAGCGCAAAACCGTCGAGCTCCGGTGGAATGCCATCCTTGAAAGCGAGAGCATTCTCGATCTGCAGATTCCATTTTTCGTCGTCCCATAGCTCGAATTTCGCACCTTGTCCCACCAACACCACGTCTTTGTTCAAACCAGCAAACTGCCGCAAGAGAGGCGGCACCAGAATACGCCCTGCACCATCCATCTCCACATCGCTGGCATTGCCAACGAGAAGACGTTGTAGGCTACGGATTCGTGGATTAAAACTGGAAAGGCTATTGAGCTTTTGCTCTATCGGCTCCCACACGGGCTGGGGGTAGACCAGCAGGCACTTGGAAGGATCGGCGGTAACTATCAGACGACCAGCACAAAAAGACACGAGTCCCTCACGATATTTCGCGGGTACCGCGAGTCTACCTTTATTATCCAGACTGATAGGTGTGCCACCGCGAAACATCGTATCCCTTTAATTTGAGAGAAAAGTAGCGATAGAATTTTCCCCACTTTCTCCCACTAATATCCACTTTAATAAAAAAAAAAGGTAAAGTCAAGGGAAAACGGTAGTTTTTTGTTATGAGACAAAGACTTAATCCATTGCTAGTACTAAAGTCTTAGTACGATAAAATTACCCCTGTAAATAAAAGGGATACATCCCGAGGTTAATGTAGTTTATCCTCATAAAGTGTTATCAATAGGTTCGGGTTTCCGTTAAATGATCTTAAGAGAGGGAATTTTGCGAGAACAGCCGACGGGAGCGGGAAGAATGAATATGTCATAAATAATTGACGCAATCGGGCCGTAACCAGCATGCCTGACAGATCAATTATTTTCTCGATGCGGAGATTACACCGGATACATTCTGTATCAGCACAAGGACCCGGTACAACTGCTCCAGACTGGTAATTTTGAGAGTGAATCGCATTGTTGCGGTAACGTCACGGCTGCGAGTATGGGTTGCAGTAACATTGATTTTTTCGCGCGATAAAATATTAGAAATATCACGCAGCAACCCTCCCCTATCCAGAGCATCGATCTCGATATCGACTGGATAAGTTGCGTCTTTCGAACCGTCCCAATCAGCCGCTATAAGGCGCTTGGCGCTCTCTTCAGACAGTCGCGACAGACCGGCGCAGTTTCGACGGTGAATTGTGATGCCGCGTCCACGGGTAACAAACCCGATAATGGGATCAGGTGGCGCCGGCTTGCAACATTTCGCCAGTGACGTAAGCAGCTTGTCGACGCCGACGATGAGTATGCCTCCATTTGATGGAGGGCTGGATTTTCTGGTAGCCAGTAACCCCGAGTCGACACCAGCCGTGCCAATAGGCACAATTGGCGCAGTCTCGCCACTCAAAACCGCTCCCAATTGGCGGCTATTGATATCCCCCCTGGCGACCGCGACAAGGAAAGGGTCAAGTTTGGCAAACTTGAATTGGCCAGCCAGTTTATCCAGTCCCAGCGCAGTCATACCATGGCGCTGCAATTCCTTTTCCACCAACGCCCGGCCTTGCGCTAACGAGTCTTCGCGTTCCTGGCCGCTAAACCACTGCCTGACCTTTGATCGGGCTCGACGGCTTTTGATATATCCCAATGCAGGATTGAGCCAGTCGCGGCTCGGGCCGCCCTGCTTATTCGAAATAATTTCCACCCGCTGCGCATTTTGCAATGGATAATTCAGGGGGACCATCACGTCATCAACCTTTGCACCACGGCAATGATGACCAAGATCGGTGTGTACATGGTACGCAAAATCCACCGGCGTAGCGCCATTGGGCAAGGCAATCACCCTGCCTTGAGGGCTTAATACATAAACCGAATCCTGAAACAGGGCAGTCTTGAAGTGCTCGGCCAGCTCTCCCGCGTCCTCTATATCATTTTTCCATTCCAGTATTTGTCTCAACCAGGCAATTTTTTCTTCATACCCTGGCATCACGCTTCGCCCCTTCCTTATAGCGCCAGTGCGCAGCGACACCCATCTCCGAGTGTCGATGCATCTCATGTGTGCGGATCTGCACTTCCACCACTTTCTCTTCCGGACCCATAACGGCGGTATGCAGCGAGCGATAATCGTTGCCTTTCGGTCTTGCAATATAGTCGTCAAACTCCTTGGGAATCGGCACCCAGAGGTTATGCACCACCCCCAGCACGGCATAGCAATCCTTTACGTCATTCACTAGAACACGCACTGCACGGGCATCGTGAATTTCTTTGAAATCCACTTCCTTACGTTTCATCTTCTTGTGGATACTGTAAATGTGCTTTGAACGTCCCGTCACCTCCGCCTTGATATGTGTCTGCTGTAACTCGCGCTGCAATTTATCCACCACCACGGCGATATAGCGTTCCCGAATGATGCGGGTATCTTCGAGCAGTCTGGCAATTTTCTTATACCGTTCAGGCTCAAGGATGCGGAAGGAAAGGTCTTCCAGTTCCCATTTTATTTGCCATAGGCCTAGGCGGTTGGCCAGCGGCGCAAATATATCGAAAGTCTCCTGCGCGACTTCCATACGTCCCGGAATGTTGTTTACAGCAACATAGCGCATCGTTTGCAGCCGATCCGCTAAGGCTATGATAACAACACGGATATCGTCCGCCATTGCCAACAGCATTTTCCGTAAAGCCTCGATTTGTGCGCTGTGGTCTGTACTGCCGTCAACTTTCGTTCCTAACGTCGGGATGCGACCCATGCGTGACACCCCTTCCACCAGGTGAGCTACGGTGGGATTAAACGCCGTTTGCAATTTTTCCTCGTATGCATCCAGATAATCGGGCACGAATTGGAGCAATCCGGCTACCAGGGTGTCGCTATCCACCCGCAACGAGAGAAGTATCGACACTGATGCCGGTATGTGCTGGCTAACTGGTTCGCCAATAGATAGATATTTGCCATCATATAGTGATCGGGAGAAATCCAGCGCATGCCTGATTATTCCGATATCGCCCGGAGAAAATACGGGCAGCACCGGTAACGTGGATTCTCGTCGGGAAACTCCATTCCATCCGTCAATGGCGGCTAAAAGCGCTGGAAATGAAGGTGCTAGCGAGGCTATTGAAGAACCTGAATCTGGTAACTCATCGGTCATTTTCGTTTTTACGTCCGTCCTAAAGTGCCGACCATAAAATAGAGCACCTTCCGTCCCGTGAAAGCGGTAACCCCGGAGTTTTTTGCTTAATCATCAGCTCTATGCATCAATATTTTGGAATATCCTGCCAATAACGGCGATGTAGCGCACGTGAGGTTTCGACCGCAAGGCGAGTATCCGCAAAGCGTAGCAGTACAGCCCCATCGATATCGCTACGCAGCAGTGTGCTTCCCAACGCTCGGTAGCGCTCCATTACCTCTTCCTTAGGATGCCCAAAACGATTGCGATAGCCCACGGTAAATATTACTAAGCGAGGATTCACCTGGCGCACAAACTCGTCGGTAGAGGAGGTCTTGCTACCATGATGAGGCGCCACCAGCACGGTAGAGGGAAGCGCGTCCCTATCGTTTGCAAGTAATTGATATTCCGATTATTGTAGCTCTGTTCCGACGGATGCAGCATATCGAACCTTACCTCGTCCCATTGCCAGGATTCTCCTGCATGACAGTAGCGCCTATTGGGGGCGGCTAACTGGATCGGGTGATCGGGCCTCAAGGACGAAACGAGCCATTCCACCGGCACCGCTTCCAATACTGATAACGCACCACCACTATGATCCAAGTCGGCATGCGTTACAATCATCGCATCAAGCTGCTTAATGCCTTCTCCGCGCAGAAAAGGGATGATGGTACGGTTGCCGCTATCCGTTTCGGATCCGAAACCCGGCCCTGTATCGTAGAGCAACGCGTGAGTTTGCGTACGCGCCACTATTGCTAGTCCTTGTCCGACATCCAGTACGGTAAGCCACAATTCCCCCAATCCTGGCTTTTGTGGAAGTACCAGAAATATCGGCAGCAATGCCACCGCTCCCAGCCAGCGAGCCGGAAAACCTGCGGTAAATCCCAATCCTAATCGTCCAGGTAACAGCATCCATACGATGCCGGCCATCCCGGCCACCACTGCCCATGAGGGTGGCGCATGCTGGCTCCAGACAGCCTGCGGTACATCGCTCATCCACCGCATTGCATCCATGCAACCGCTGAGCACCGCATGTGCAGGTACCAGCATGAAATCGAGAGCCGGCCATGTCGCTAGCAGCGTTAAGGGAACGACTACCAGACTCACCAGCGGGATGGCGATTGCATTGGCAATCGGGGAAACCAGCGATACCTGTTGAAACATTGCCAGTAGCAGCGGTATAAGGCCGAGGGTTATTGCCCACTGCACTCGTGCCCAACCGGCGAACCAATGCATTTTACCGATGCGGCCCGCTGATACCAGCATGATTATCGCTATCGCTCCGAACGATAACCAAAATCCGGGCGAAAGTATTGCCCATGGATCAAGAACTATCACTACCAGCAATGCCCATGTCAATACTGACGTTGCGGAAGCAAAACGCCATAGCCACAAAGCCAGAGCTACTACCGCAAGCATATAAACCGTGCGTTGCGCAGGTACTGCAAAACCCGCAAGCAACGCGTAACCGAGCGCTGCCGCAAGCCCGGCTATGACTGCCGCTTTGCGCGCAGGCAGCCACAGCGCCAAGCGTTGGCTCCTACTCCATAACCAATACACCAGTGCAAATATAAGACCCGATACCATGGTCACATGCAATCCGGAGATACTCATGAGGTGGTTGACGCCGGTACGGGTAAATATTTGCCACTGTGCTTTTGGAATAGCGCGTTGATCACCGACCGCCAGCGCCACCAAAGTGCCGGTATATTCGTGATCCGGCAATGCCTGGAAAAAATTATCGCGAATTTTCTGGCGTAACCGCTCGATGCGATAGACAGGCTGATCGGCCATTTCATTCAGACGCAAATTATCGTCAGCTTTCCGTACATAGCCAATAGCCCGAATATTGCGCTCTAACGCCCATTCCTCGAAATCAAAACCGTGGGGATTGACGCTACCATGCGGACGCTTGAGCCGCGTTGTTATCTGCCAGCGCTCACCTGCATTGATCGCAGGCAGTGCAGATTTGAAGGTATCGGCATTCTTCCCGCGTTCTTTATACCAAGCAAGAGAAATGCGCATGGGAACAACCGCGTCTTTCGTTAGCACGTGCTCCACGTCGAAAGCGAAACGCAAGTTGTGTTCATTGGCCTGTGGTAATTCCGCTACCACACCAATCAACTGAATGTCACGCCCTTCCCATTCATGCGGCAGCGCATCAGCCAGGCGCCACTGAGCAAAAGTAGCCGCCCAGAAAAAACCGGCCCCCAGAAAGGCGGCAATAAGCAGAATTTTTCCTGCGGTCAAGAAAATGGCGGCCTCGCAGCGCCAGAGTAGAAATGCAAGCGCAGCGCCGGGTAACAATACCCATGCCCAGGCAATTTCCGGCAACTCGGCCTGCTGTTGCAGCAACCCTACTCCCAACGCAAATGCAAGAATACATATTCGCATCAGCGATTCCCGCTTCCTGCGGAAACCCATATCGATGGGCAAAAAGCGACCGGCTTGTGATTATGTTTGCACGTCCCATCGGTAATTCCGTACACTCTTCTCGTGCTCCGAAACTTCTTCAAAAAATATCTACCCTCCCACGAGACTATCCGAGAAAACCGTTTTATCGGGTTGTTCGGTAAACAGCTGCAACATCACAACCTGTGGCAACTGAACCGCCGGTCAGTAGCAGGGGGCGTAGCAGTTGGCTTATTTACCGGTTTAATTCCTGGCAGCAATCCGGTGCAGTTCTTTTTTGCTGCTTTGTTTGCCGCTGTTTTTAAGGTGAATCTCCCGGTAGCAGTGACCACGACGCTTTACTCAAATCCGTTCACTGTTGTACCGCTATATATTGTTGCCTATACCTTAGGCGAATTTGTCATAGGCAACGGCACAGGCGATATGCCCCAAACCGACCTGCATCTGATGGACAAAAATATCGGTGAATGGATCCCCGCATTGGTAGACCGGATGATGTCGCTCGGCAAGCCATTGCTTATGGGGATATTTCTGCTGGCACTGCTCCTTGCCGCGATCGGTTATTTTGGAGTACGTGCAGCATGGCGGCTCTATACGATTTATAAATGGCGCAAACGGGCAAAACGGGAACACTGATATTCTGGAATTGCCCGCATCTAAAACTGCTATAGAATCAGCAACAGATAAAAACTCGGATACTTGCATCAAGAAATAATAGCCTGAGAGAAATTGCTGATAGCTATCATATAGTGAGTATACCGTCCACCAATTGCAATGTCCGCCCGGCCTTTTTAGCCAGTTCCGGATCGTGGGTAACGATAATGAGACTAGCACCCGCGCTGCGATTGAGTTCGAGCATCAATTCGAACACCCCGCCTGCCGTGTGCCGATCCAGATTGCCGGTAGGCTCATCCGCAAGGACACAGGCGGGCTGAGTCACCAGCGCACGCGCTACCGCAGCACGCTGCCGCTCACCACCGGAGAGTTCTCCGGGCGTATGGGAGAGACGATGGCCCAGACCTACCTGCTTCAGTATTTCTGCTGCATGCCGATATGCTTCACTGTTGCTAATGCGGCGGATCAGTAGCGGCATGGCAACGTTCTCCAGCGCGCTGAATTCCGGAAGCAGATGATGAAATTGATAAATAAAACCCAGTGACCTGTTGCGCAGCCTGCACCTTTCTTCTTCATTTATGCCGGCTATATTCTGCCCCATGATGCGGATATCTCCGCCGGTCGGCGCATCCAACCCACCCAGCAGATGCAATAGCGTACTTTTGCCGGAACCCGATGTGCCGACAATAGCCAGCGTTTCACCCGCCCGGATATCTAAGTCTATGCCCATCAGCACGGGTACCTCCAGCTTACCCTGATAATAGCTCTTGCGCAGACTACGACAGGAAATAATGGTCTTATTCATACCGCAGCGCCTCCGCAGGGTTTACTCGGGAGGCTCGGTAACTTGGATAAATTGTTGCCAGCAGTGTCAGCAAAAACGATACCAGCGCCACAGCGATTATGTCCTCGGCGTGGGGATCGGACGGAATTTCGCTGATGAAATAAACTTCCTGCGAAAGAAACTGAATTCTGAATAATTGTTCAATAGCCGCTATGACCGACTCCACGTTATATGCCAGCAACACGCCGCAGATTACGCCCAGCATCGTCCCAATGACGCCGATCAGTGTGCCCTGCACGATAAAGATTTTCATGATGCTGCGCGGGCTAGCGCCCAACGTGCGCAGAATCGCAATATCAGGCTGCTTGTCAGTCACAGCCATCACCAGGGTCGACACAATATTGAATGCCGCCACAGCGATGATGAGGGCAAGAATAAGGGATAGCATGCGCTTCTCGATCTGTATCGCACGGAAATAATTGGCGTGTTGGCGGCTCCAATCGCTGATGTGAACATCTGCGGAAATCACTGGTGCGAGTTCCCGTGCAACCTGTGGCGCCTCGAACAGGTCGCGTAGCTTCAGCCGCACACCCGATACCTGATCCCCCTCCATGCGGTAGAGCGTTTGCGCGTCCGCCAGATGAATAAGCACCAGACCCGAGTCGTATTCAAAATGTCCTGCTTCGAAGATCCCGGTAATAGTGAATTGCTTGAGACGCGGCAATATACCTGCTGGTGTAACCTGTCCCTGAGGTGAGATCAATACGATCTTGTCGCCTGTAAACACCCCGAGCGCTCGCGCCAACTCGCGTCCGACAATAATGCCGAACCGTCCCGGCACAAGATTCTCCAGTTCCCCGTCCACCATCATGTGGGCGAGATCGGCGACATTATTTTCCATATCGGGCAGAATGCCTCTTACTACAACGCCCCTGACAACTTGATCGAATGACACCATGCCCTGCGCACTTACATAAGGTGCAGCGGCCTCCACTTGCGGATTCTGAAGCGCTTCATGCGCTACCTGGCGCCAGTTAGTGAGCTTGCCGTCAATTCCGCTTATCTGGATGTGTGATGCCACACCAAGAATGCGTGTACGGACTTCTTTCTGAAAGCCGTTCATCACAGACATCACCGTGATAAGCGCTGTCATACCGAGCGTGATTCCCAGCAGGGAAATCAGAGAGATGAAGGAAATAAAGTGATTGCGACGCTTGGCACGCGTATAGCGAAGGCCAATAAAGAGTTCATATGGAGACACGGATTAGCATACCTGGAGATAAGAATTAATGCCGAGTTTGCCACATTCCTTCATAGGTTAACAGGCGACCGTATGCTGGGAGTTTTCCACCTTACTTTTTTGTCACATAAAAATCTCTCAAAACCCAACAAAAATTTGCGTACCTGCCTTCGCGATAAAGCATGACTCTATCTGGTCTGCACCCATCAGGCAGATGCTTTTCAATTTCTTGGCCTTAATAGCTCGCTGCTCCGCCAACAGAGTGGCGAGAACTCGGCTCTTGCTCGAAGTCGCTCAGTTGCCGGTGCGCCGAGTCATCACTTCCCTGTTCCTGAAAAATGTTAACCATGAATGATAGTATTGCAACAAAGTTGCTTTTAAGACAACCATACAATTCAATATGTGCAATCTGCAATTTTATGGATACAACGCCTTATGCTCCATTTAGTTAATACGATCACATCAACTCGTTTTCGTTTCTTTCTATTGTTTGTCACGCTTGCCGGCAGTATCCCACTTAGCATACCACCCGCTTTTCCGGGAGAGACCTACACGGTTAACCCAGATACCTATCTTGCCAGACTAAAAGTATTGGAGCCGGGTACGCACCTTCGCTTAACACCGGGAGAATATAAGGATGGCCTTCCTATTAGATATCTTCGTGGTTCTGCACAGACACCGATCACGATCTCGGGTCCAAATACTGAGCCTCGCGCCGTATTTGTGGCACGACCGGGGCATAATACGATCAGCATCGTCAATTCTAGTTACGTCATTGTTCGCAACCTGGATCTCGATGGCCGCAATCTGCGTGTAAATGGTGTGAAATGCGAAGGATATGCAGATTGGGCGCATCACATCACGCTTGATGGATTACACATTCGAGGTCACGGCAATAACCAACAAACGGTGGCCATTTCCACCAAATGTCCGGCCTGGGGCTGGGTGATTCGCAACAACGTGATACAGGGCGCCGGCACCGGTCTTTATCTCGGGAATTCGGACGGGCAGGCTCCCTTCATAGCGGGCTTGATCGAACGCAATCTGATAGTTGATACGCTCGGCTACAACTTGCAGATCAAGCATCAGCAACCGCGTCCAACACTACCGGAGATGCCGGATGGAAGCAACGCGACAATAATCCGTGATAACGTTTTCAGTAAGGCACACGGCGGATTTGAGGGGATGGCAAGACCCAATATGCTGGTCGGGCACTGGCCACTTTCAGGACCAGGAGCTAACGACCAGTATTTTATTTATGGTAATTTTTTTTATCAGAACCGGCATGAATCATTATTTCAAGGTGAAGGCAATATTGCGTTGTACAATAATTTGTTCGTGAATCATTTTGGCGATGCAATACGGATTCAACCCCACAACGAGACGACACGTAAAATAAGCGTGTTCTGCAATACCGTGATAGCCGAGGGGACCGGAATCACACTGGTACAGCGAGTGTACGATCCTGTGTATCCACAATTTGTAGCAGCAAACATTATATTCGCCAAGTCGCCGATGAATGGCACTAGCACGGAAGGAAATCTGACCGGCAAGCTCGATGAAGCGCGGAATTATCTTATCCGGCCTTTTGCCCCATTGGGCGAGATGAACTTGATGCCAATGAGCGCTAAAGTACGGAAGGAAGTCGAGAATAACGCGCACTTTGATACTTATCCAGGAGCGAAACTGGATTTTGATGGCGATATGCATGGAAAGAGCAGGTTGGGTGCCTATGCACTGGATAAGAAAGGTCCTCGCTGGTTACCGGTACTGCAAATCAAGCCGGCCACGCAATAATGATATTTTTCAGAAGATATATCACCAAGAAAGTATATGGAAACTAAGCCAGCATAAGATAGCGCCAGCCTGTTATGCGATGATGAATTGTCATCCGTGCGCTTCCTTTAACTGAAGATATTCGTTAAGAAAAATGCGCATTCTCTTTATTATCGCGTTGCTGATTGGTTATGGATCGCTATACCCTGGCGACTTTTTGACACCCGAAGCGGGTGCTGTGAAGAAATTCCTCATCGATTGGCGCCTATTTACTTCTCGCGGAGATGTGCTGGGCAATATCGCGCTCTTTTTTCCACTCGGCATGGCAGGTATATTATTGCTTGCCGTAGACAGGCCGAACGCCAGGATTCGTATCACCTGGTTGCTTCTCCTGACCTTTTTTTACTCTTTTGCCCTTCAGTTAGCCCAAGTTTGGCTTCCTTCCCGCTCCGCTGCGCTAGCAGATGTAATATGGAATATGGCAGGAATGATATCAGGTATGTCTTTAGCATACCTGGTAGGAGGGCGCTCATCCGGGAGAACGCATACGTTTAGCTGGAATTCCCTGGTGCCCTTATCGATATTGGTGCTGTGGCTGCTAACCGAGTTATTGCCGCTGGTACCCTCCCTGGATTTGCAAAAATTCAAGGATGCGCTCAAGCCACTTTTACTTGGGTTCAGCTTCTCCTTTCCCGCAGCTATCATGCATGCGGCAGGTGTAATTGTTGCCGGCAGCACTTTTATAGCGTTGGGCTGGCCGGCTTTATGGCTGGCAGCCGCGCTCATGCTGGTCTGGGCCGGCAAAATTGCTATTGTAAATTTGACCCTGGATGCCTCTCTTCTTATAGGAACGCTGACAGGTTATTCGGCATATCTGGCTATGCTGCGCCTTGGCGGCATGAAACTCTTTAAAGCGGCATTCTGGCTGTTGCTAGCGGCCTGGACTATCAATGCGATAACACCTTTTTCTCCTGCCCAAGGTGGAACCTTCAATGGCGTTCCGTTCGCGACTATGCTCCAGGGATCAATGGAAACCGGTGTTCGAGGCTTAGCTCAATCATTGTTTATTTATACTGCCATGCTATGGCTTGCACACAAAACAGGTTCAGGAATGGGAAAAGCAGCAGTGTGCCTGGCTATCTGGTCGTGCCTGATTGAGCTAATTCAGATGGGCTTGCTCGGCCGTACAGCAGATGTGACAGAACCCATTTTGTTATTGCTGGTAGGCTGGGTATTGTCTGCGGCGAAAAACCTGGAAATGCCACCTAGGGAGGAAATCAAGACGCGAGTGCCGCAACCGGAACCCCAACCTATCGGTTTGATCCGTATGGAAATGAGTGGAAAACGCGTGTTTGGTTCAATAGCAATTGGGGTTACGATATGTGTGGCCATTGGCTGGTTGATTATGCAATCGCCTTTAACACCCTATAATATTCGTGAATTAGTATACGAAGGCCATCCCCTTCGATCGCTCGTGCTACTTGCGATCCTTTTATATTGGACGATAGGGTTTCCGGTACTCATTGCACAATGGCTAGCGAGAGGCGAACTGTATTTGCTCAGCTTCCCGCCCCTGGCCTTGCTGCATGGTTTGATTGCATGGTTGCTGCTATGGTCCTCCGTGCCCAGTGAAGCCATTCATGACATCGTTGGATATCCAGTCTTGGCCTGGTCGTGGGAATGGGAAGTGCTCGGCCGGTTTCTGGCATTGTTCAGCTTGTGGAGCGTCGCGGCAACATTCGGAGCTCTAGGTGCCGCATGGCGCATCCTTCCTGATGCCAGATCGGCACTACTGGGATGGGCGATCGGGGCCTGCCTTCTCATACCATTTTCATATTATATCGTGGTGATCGTGGCATCCACAGATAATCTGGTCGAGCTGATAGCAAACAATGGCGGCGTTGGCTCGTTTTTACTGATCAGCGTGGCTATGGCGGGTATCTCGTTCGGCGGAACGAAGGGCGCTCTGGCATTGATTCGCGATGGCGGGCGGCAGATCGGAGCAGTCCCGTGGGTGGTCGGGGCCGGCATTTTGGCCTATTTGGCACTTTATGTCGGGATGGAACAGGTAATCATCAAGTATGGTCAGGTTTTTTCCGCATTGCAATTTTTGCTGAGTAGCGATCGTTCGCATCTAGCCGGACCGAATGAATTGATAGTTCGGTACACCATGGCATATTTTTTTCTAATCGCAGCCATTGTAATGGTGCAATACCCACTATGGTATTGGATGATGTCAGCATCTAGGCAGCCAAACATGGATGCTAGCGAGGGTTTGTCAACATCTGCGACCAAATAGCGAGTGCTGAAAACTTAAGCTATCAGAGCTGCCATCCATAAGAGAAATCGGGTAGGCAATGAGGAAACAGGAGAGTCTAATGTAGTTATCACCTCTGTCACGAAGTGAAATTAGATGGCTGAGCGGAGTGTAAACCCAGCCCGCGTAGCACCCAGTACCGTCAGTAAACGGCCGCCAAGCGTGCACAAAATTGTCGCGCCGGTTTTCCAGCCAGCATGCTCGAAAGCTGCCAGCGACGGCACATTGGTGGCTCGGACGTGCGCGATTACTCGATGAACGTTCTGTGTCGAGAGGTCGCTTACGGTTGCGGCGATCAAATACCGCGCTGCGCCTTGGCGGCGATATGTCGGCCACGTATACAGGTACCCCATAAAGGCATCGGTCTCAGCCATATCAAGGTGTAGAGGGGGTGAATGAACCCGGCAACTAGGACCCCGCTCGATGCTAAGCTGCGCTACCAATGAATCATCCGTCAGCAGCAGATGCAGGCTGCCCCCGCGCCCAAGAAGTTGTTTGGGGCTGGAACCACACTGCTCGGTCACTCGTTCAAGCATATCGCCGGTAATGCCGGATAGCGCTTCGTCGGTATGAAAGCTCAGGTAGCGCCAGCCAGACGGCAGGACCAATGAAGTGTTCGATTGAGCCAGTATCCAGACAATGCGAAATACGTCAATCCGTGTAAGCAATTTCAAACCAAAATAGCCTGCGGCACGAAGTCCGCGCGGACCTCTCAGAAATTCCAGTTTCTCCTTCAGCATGATTTTAGTTCTTATCCACGGAACGCTTCACGGCAGCTGCCCGGACGATCTGCTTGATGCGCTCTTTTAAGCCACTCTTTTGGAGCCAGTTCCCTATCGTCTCGGACAGGAGATTAACTCCAACCAAGGTCCGCGCATAAATCGTGCCGGGCCAGCCGCGAGGAATCAGATAGTAATGCCGCTCCTCCCTTAATTTGTTTGACATTCTCTGTTTGTATAAATTATCTCCAGCCAGAAAATCAAAGCGGCAGATGCCATCCGCCAGGAGATCCGCCATGACTTCTGTATGCAAATAAATACCGGGTTGCAACTTTGATATATCTGGGTCGTATCCAACGTGGTGTCCATAATAGGTATGGCCATCGTGATAACCAAGCCCGAAAGCAACCGGATTATCGCCAATCCAGAGAACGTATGCCCGTAGCCACCCCCCATCTGCCGCCGCCCTTAGTTGCATGACGTGCTCGGGAGTATTTTCAAGTCCGAGACCGAGCAGGTGATACTGGTAGGTCTTGCGTGATACCTGCGCCAAGGCAGCAGCCAGTTCGTCGATCTTTTCTGGTTCCGTGTAGCGGGTCATCCTTACCGGATCCTTCGCCTTCACTCCAAAATTCTTGCGTGTGCGACGGATATCCTCACGGGTTTTGCTTCCCAGAGTTCGCAAATAATCTTCGAATTGTGCGCCTGGCGGAAGTTCGATGAGGCGCCTCGTATAGGCCGGGCCATACGGCACCACATGGAATAAATCGCAAACCGGGCTCTTCGGTGATGTCAGCAGCTCAGCAAGACGTGAACCTGCGCGGACCCCCTCAAAAAATGCAACACCGCGAGGGCCTATAGCCTCTGAAAGCGGCTTAAATAAACCGTCAAGTAATATTTGATTTTCACAAAGGGGCGCTTCCTGCATTGCATATCTTACTACCGGAATACGAAATACAGTGGTTTCTCCGAAGCAGTAAGCAAGCGCGCCACGATGGATAACAAAAGGAGCGTAACCCTGGGGACGCTGTTGATCACCAAGCAGGAAGTATTGGACGTATTTGTCTATTCCGTTTATACGGCTGCTCAACCAGCGCGGATCCAATTCAAGTGGTACCGGGCCAACTAGAGAAAGGTCGAGGGTACTGTCCGAGACGTTAGCCACATGCCACTGGATCATAGTCTTTCTTTGAAATGAGACAAGAAGCGCAAAGGTATCAGATTCCAAACCGCATCATCTTTTTAACTTTCGACTTAAGGCCAAGCTGATTCAGCGTATCCCCCACTAACCTGCTGAAATCATCGACAGCTCTCTGACCATACAACAGGGCTTTATTACGCAGATTATTGCGCAGAAAAAAAACATTTGCGCATTGAACGCCGTGGGTTGCAAATAGTTTTTTATGCTCTGACTGTCCTTCAGTGAAATCAAAAAAACGAAATAAACGTTCCTCAAATAGATGCTCGAGGGCGAGCCACTGAAGAACGGTGCCGACCGAATAACTCGTGTAGCCGGGGTCATATCCGAGAAAGGCATAGATTAATACGCCATTCGAAACCGGGCAGTACAGATATGAGACAGGCTTATCCTGATGGAAAAGGATGAATCCGCGGACATGCCCTTGTTCAGCAAGCTGTGCCATTTCACCGAGAAACTCTTCCGAATTTGGCAAACCCGCCTCGAGCAGTCTTTCCTGATAGGTGATTTCAGAAACCGTACGAGCATATCGATAGAATTCCGGCATTTCTCCGGCAGACTTGTAAATTTTCCAGGAAATGTTACCACCACAATGTTCCCCGTATTTTTTGATCTTTCGATTGAGCGTCGAGCGCGTCTTGGAGGAAAATTTGCTCTTGTACTCTTCGAATGATTGACGCATATCGATATAATACCGTTGGTGCTGGGATGACACGTAGCACAGATAATCACGCTGCGCTCGCAGCGTGGGCTGTTTATCGGCGATGCGTAGCGATCGTATCAGAAAGCCCTGGCTATTCGCGTGAGGAGAATCCGCTGGTATTATCGGCTCTGTTACCGGAGGAGTTTCATCGTCAAGCCCCACTTCCCGTACTTGTAACCATAATTTAAATGCGAGCAACGTCCTCTCACCGAGCTGAAGCTTTATTGGCACTTGGCGAAAATTCCATATTTGCTTCAACGAAACCGCCTTATGCCTTGCTCGATCATTCTTAGCCCCGTTTTCCAAATCGGCGAGGTAAGTGGAGCAGGCTGCGAAAATACTGTACCTGGTGTCAAACCATTAAATCCCCGTACGCGAAAGCAGTCCCGATGACGGTCCAGAAAAGAGCAGAGATTGCGAAAGCGGGTCACCACGATATCGTCCGGCCGGTTCATGCTGCCATTCAACAACTCGAAATTGTGAGAGAGAATAACAAAAGATTTACGCCCGGATTCCAGCGCCTGCCAGAGCAGTCCTTCCATCTCACGATATGAACATGCGGTCACCTGTGCGTGTCGCAACGAGCGGGTGCCATTATGAAAAACCGTCATGGGATACTCGTATACACCTTCGCACTCAATTGGCTCGACAAGCGGAGTTTCTGGGTTAACTCCGCTATCCAATCCAAAGATGCTCGCATTGTAGCTGCTATCAAAAGTGATGTGATTCCTCGCAAGCGCTCGAAGCGTGTCTCTATTAAAGCCAAAACCTCCCGCGCGAAAAGCATTGATATGTTCTCCTCCAGCTAATTCGATCAGCTTTGCGCCCGCCTGAATCAGGATAGTTTGGTCTTGTAAAGAAAAGTAACGCAGGAACTGTTTTTTGCCAGCGATGTTCTCGAGTAAGGGTTCCTTGGACTCATCGACCCACTCGGTATGCAGATGCAACTGTACTTCATGGTATCCCTCGCGGATCAGACTGATAATTTCTGACAATGGGTCTAACCCAAACCGAGTCGAAAAGAGCGATTCAACAAAAAAGACACCCGTTAGACCATGCTCCTGTAGTTGATGTAGCTGGTGGGGCAAGCCGTAGTTTCCTCTCGATGTGGGACCATAAATATATCGTTGAAATGCATTCGGAAATTTGGCATCAATATCGTCCCAGCCATCACACCAAACCTCAACATCAACGGTAAGAAATACGTCCATCATCTCTTGCAGTCTCTAAATCGCATGAGACATAAATGAAGCGGAACTGTCTGACAGGAATCCATTCGTACATGTTATGCCACCTTAAGATCATTTGTACGCAAACGAGGCTGCTCCATATGAAGCACGTTGCGAAGAAAAGATTCGAACATCAGCAGCGTCCACAGCGGGGCGCTATAGTCACGCCGTCCCGATTGGTGTTGATCGAGCATCTCTTTTAGAAAGGTCCTGTTGAAGATTCCCGTATCCGCCAGAACCGGGCCCATTAACGCGTCACTCACTCTTTGGCGCAGCGGGCCGCGAAACCAGCTTGCCAAAGGTACCGAGAATCCCATTTTGTCGCGATATAGAATGTCATCGGAAAGATAAGGTTCCAATGCCTTTTTGAAGACGTATTTGCCTTCATGACCGCGCAACTTAAAAGAGACCGGAAGGCCAGAGATCCATTCGACCAACTTATGATCCAGCAACGGCACACGAACCTCGAGAGCATGAGCCATACTGGCTCTGTCTACTTTCGTAAGGATATCGCCAACGAGGTAAGTCTTCATGTCCAGGTATTGCACCCGCGACAGAGGGTCCTGTACCGGGCATTTATCAGCATGGATACGCATAACTTCCACCGCATGGTACCCCTGCAGACTGCGATTGAAAGAAGTACTGAACAGGCGTTGGCGCATTCCATCCTTCAAGATGGAAACACTATGAAAGTACCCTTCCACGGAATCACGGGCTAGCGCTTCGAGCGTGGATTTTGCGCGCAAGACTTTTGGCGCCCAGTCAGCCTTGGGATATAAGTTTCCCAACAGACCAAATAAGGGCTTACGAAGGCCAAGCGGTAGCACGGATCTCATTCGCTCTTCATACAGGTGCCAACGATAACGACGATATCCGGCAAGGTTTTCGTCACCGCCGTCTCCTGATAATGCCACAGTCACGCGTTTTCTTGCCAATTCGCAGACCCGATAAGTCGGCATGGCCGAACTGTCGGCAAAGGGCTCATCATATAAGGTAGCTAACTTGTCTATAAGATCGAAATCGTCCTGATCTACCTGATCTACGCTGTGCTGGGTATGATAGCGATCGGCCACTTTTTGCGCGTATTGGGATTCGTTGAAAGCGGGATCGCCAAAAGAGATGGAGCACGTATTGACCGGTTCCTCCATGAGATCAGCCATCATCGCTACTACTGCGCTGGAATCGACCCCGCCCGAAAGGAAAGCGCCAAGAGGCACTTCAGTCATGAGATGGAGGTTTACCGATTCGCGCAATCGTACAATTAATTCTTCCTCCGCCTCTTGCACACTGATTGACTCGTGCGCAGCGAAGGGTACATCCCAATATTCGCGTGGCTGCGGTACCCCGTGTCCACTATGGAGTTTCAGGATATGAGCTGGGGACAGTTTGAATGCCTGTCTGAATATCGTTTTTGGTTCTGGGACATAGCCATAAGCAAAATAATCTTCGATGGCATGAGGATCCATATCGCGCATAAAATCGGGATGCATGAGCAGGCCCTTAAGCTCGGAAGCAAAAATAAACGTGCCATCTTCAAGCAAGCTATAGTAAAGAGGTTTTATACCGAGCCGATCTCGGGCTAGAAATAGGATTTCCTGATTACGATCCCACAAGCCAAACGCAAACATGCCTCTAAAGCGATCCACGCAATGCTCACCCCATTCTTCCCAGGCATGTACAATGACTTCAGTATCACAGTGGGTGCGAAATATATGACCCGCGGCGACAAGCTCCTTGGCGAGTTCCTGAAAGTTATAGATTTCACCGTTGAAAACCACCACTACGCTGCCGTCCTCGTTGAAAAGCGGTTGCTGTCCGCTTGAGACGTCCATGATCGAAAGACGGCGATGACCGAAACCCATGCCAGGTTCTGTATATAGCTCTCCTTCATCTGGTCCGCGGTGAACCTGAGTCTGATTCATGCGCTCGAGAAGTTTTCGATCGATTTCTCTTTTGCCGCGCGTATCAAATAGGCCGACGATCCCACACATGTTAATTTTCCTTTTATTTCAATGTTATAAGTGCAGAGCCTTATCATAGACCTGAAGATAGCCTTTAGTCATGGCCTCCATACTGAAGCTTGCCTCAATCTGCTGCCGCGCTGCTTTGCCGTGTTTGACGACCAGATCAGGGTTTCTATAATATTGCAGTATCGCCTCCGTCATAGCCGCCGGCACTCCCGGCGGAACCAGTATTCCCGTAAGTCCCTCTTTCACAAGCTCCACATTTCCTCCGACGTTAGTTGCTACCACTGGCAAACCCGTGGCCATGGCTTCAAGAATGGTATTGGAAATGCCCTCACCGAGTGAAGGAAGCACGAAAAGATCCATAGCGCTCATCAGTTCGGGGATGTCGGCTCGTTCGCCCGGAAACCAGGCAAGAGCTTCAGCTCCGGCCTCACGCAGCATGTCGATGCATTCCTGCCGCGAACTTCCCTCGCCAACGATCAAAAGCCGAAACCGTTCTCGGGCTGCAGGTTCTTTCAGCAACGCCAAGAAAGCCTGAATCAGCCCAGGATAATTTTTTACACTCGCCATCCTACCGACACTACCAATGACAAAGACATTATCCGTAAAGAATCCCTGGGGACCGCCTTTAAAATTTTCACCGCTACGTGGATGAAAACGCAGACTATCAACACCATTGTAGATCTGGTTGATACGATGTGGAGTTGCCCCGACGGTATTGACGAGCCAACTCTCCAGATCTCGGCTGACCGCGATGAAATGATCGACAAAAGGACGGATAGCTATACGCAGCAAATTATACTTTCTGTTCTTTCCATGCAGGTCGAATATGTCTCGACCGTGCTCTCCGTGCACTCTAGCTCGCGCTCCTGCAACGGCAGCAATGACTTGCCCTTCCATCGTACCCAGGTTCCGAGTATGTACGATATCTGGTTTTAACCGCCTGAGCATCTTGAAAAGATTGAAATAAACCCTGAAATCTTTCCCCTCACGCTTGTTAAGCGCTATGATTTCCACGTTTTCCCTAGTAATCCGCCAACGAAAATCGGAGTAGCCTTTAAGACATATGATGGCGTGCCGGTAGCGCTCGGGTGGAATATGATTGATTAGATTTATAAGACCATTTTCCAGGCCACCCACACCGAGATGGTGAATTACATGTACGATAAGCGGAGGTGGCGACATACTGCTCGGCGTTGATTTTTCCGGATTATCCTGGCTGCTAGTGCTCCCGTGCATTCTGCAGCCCCTTTGTTATCGTTGGCATCATGTCGCCAAGAAAACCCTGAAGTACTGGAACTGCGTCATCCGGCGTTTCTTCGTAACGCGTAGCGATGATAATCTCTGCCCCGTCGTCGCCCCTGCCGAGGAGTTTATTCTTGGCCAAGATAGCTTTCGCAAGATAAGGATTAGCCGTTTTCTCTTCGCCAAGCCAATACCATCTCCATATAAGCAACTTTGTTGAGGGTGACTGCAACTGGTTCTGATTGATGGTCTCTTGCTGAGAGCCAAGGGATATAACGCGTGTATCTTCTTTGATACTATGCCAATTGGACCCCGATTCCGCTACGAGCAGATTCTGGGAGTTGACAAGTTCTGTTCCTTGCTGCTGGTTGCGGTAATAACTAACATAGAGATCCACCATTCGACCATTGTTCCGGTAATTCTGGAGAAGTTGGGCAGCAACGCCGACATATTGGGGTCGCCAGTCAGAAGTTGGGGTTGTACCCATCTCCCACTTTGCTGATAGGCCGGGGACTTCAATTACAGGCTCTGTACTGCGGGAAGGGATATTGCCGAGATAGGCGGCAGATACCGGCCAGATAAACGCAATGATAAGAACCGCGCCAGCAGTGAGAACCATGCTCTTCAGTGAAACTTTCATGTCTGGATTGAGACTGCGTCCGGACTGAGAACCGGTGACGCTGTTATCATATTCGCTGTCATCCTCGCGCCACAGCGAGCCGATCCAGAATAGCAACAGCATTACGAACCCAAAAAATACCCAGCCGTAAATCAGATGATCGAAACCTACAGCCATGCGCATGTCGCTCAGATGGCCAGTCATTACAATCAGGTATGCACGGATGCCATTGGCAATAATGGGCACAATGAGCGAAAGAGCGATGAAAGCCAGACGGCGCCCCAGGCTATGGTATGTCATGTAGGCATAAAGCGTGCCCAATGTAAAAGAAGCAATCAGGTATCGCAAGCCGCTGCAAGCTTCGACCACCGACCAATTCCCGCTCGGAATGGAAAAAAAACTGCCCTCGCGATAAACCGGAATGCCAGTCAATTGGAGCGCTTTTACGGTAAAATCCGCAGTGAAGTCTATTAGTGGTGGGATGAGCGCTTCGCCAAAAGGCACAGCGAGCAAGAGATAGGCCAAGGGAAAAGCGATAGCCCACACTATCCGATTCCCTAAGATCGCCCACACCGTGGCCGGAATCATCGCTATAAGAAAAAATTGCGCAAATACCTGAACGCTCGCAAGTGTTGCCAGTAGCCAGCTGAAACCAAGAAGACCGAGAACCAACAGAGCTACGGGATTGGGCTGAAGGCAAAGTGTGCGCAGATACTTGCGTTGGCCCCATATCAGATAGGCGCTAAAGGGGAAGATCAGAAAGCCATGGGCAAACGTATCGGACCGCTCCCATATGGAGATCATGGACCAGGTTGTCTCATGATAGCCCAACAGAATTGCCGTAATGGCGGCGAGGGTAAGCAAAGCTGCATTCCCCACATTTTGCTGATCCAACGTTTCGCTGGAATCATGCATCATTTCTTGCGGCGTTTGCGCGTTCACGTCACATCATCCGCTGCAGATTGGAAATGGATTTGCAGGTTATATGCGAACAACCTTCTTCAGAAGACACTACTTGCGGCTGGCAGAGAAGCGCATCTATTCGGCTTAGATTTCTTTTCCAGCTGTAATCTTCTAGAACGCGAACCCTGGCGGCACGAGCGATGTTACGATGCGTTCCGTTCTGGAATAGAGTAATTATCTGATGGGCAAAGTCGCCTTCATCATTAGCGACAAACAATTCCTGATCACGGACAGCACTTATGCCCTCCATCGCTTGCGGAGAGGCAATCACAATCTTTTCCATCGCCATTGCTTCAAGCACTTTATTCTGTATGCCGCGGGCAATACGTAATGGTGCTACGGCCAAGGAAGCGTAGGCAAGGTAGGGCCGGACATCCGGTACAGACCCGGTTACCGTAACGCCAGGAAGACCGGTCAGAGCCATTACCTCTGCTGCCGGACGGGCGCCAACAATATAGAACTCAATTTCGGGCAACTGTGCGCGGATTGCGGGAAAGATGCTGCGCGCAAACCACTCTACAGCATCAACGTTGGCCCAGTAATCCATAGCTCCAATAAAGACCAGGGGTTCTATATTCGCCGGGTAAGGATTAGAATAGATGTTTTGGGGTGAGAAATAGTCCGCATCGACCCCGTTGTTGAAGTAAGTGACTTTGGTGGCAACCTCTGGCGCAAGCTGTTTAAATAGATTGGCTTCTGTCTCAGAAACAAAAGCCACGCCGTCAAAGGTTTTGGCAATTTTCCTTTCATAATTGAGGAGCAATCTTGATTCGCGCCGGTAGATCCAGCTCATCGGCCAGGTTTTTGTGGACGAGTATTGCAGCCATTTATCTGAGTCAATATCCACAAAATCGATGACCCGGCAGATGGATCCAGCGTGGCTAACGTACTGTGCCATGGCCGAAGAGAAAACCAGAATGTTTCTGATAGGTCTTGTTTCGAGTACGTTGTCCACCCATGTTTGCAGACCCCTGTCCCAGTAATAGGGCACAGTGAGGGGTTGTCCGGAAAATAAACCAGAGAGGCAGCGTAGGCGGGCTTCCTTGGGATCAAGTTTAGTAAAGCATGTCTCGCCACTACACAAATTTTTTACTTTATCGAGATACTTCCAGTCTTTTTCTTCATCAATAAAAGTACCAAGATGAATGCGGTAATGTTCACTCAGGTGCTTGAGCAAGTGATAGGAGCGTATTTTGTCCCCCTTATCCGGCGGATAGGGAATTCGATGGACTAGATAAAGAAGTTCCTGCATGAATTCAGCCCAGGTTCTTCACAATGTAAGGGCCGATGAAATTGGCAAGCGACAGTGGCAACCTCCGCCAAGCCTTGATGAAGATCTGATACTTGGGATTAAGAGGATTATGATCGGGCACCGCTCCAACTCGATGTAACTGATATTCATAATGAAGCGGTTGCGGCTCGAATCCCCAGTTCTTCTTGAAATCAAAAGAACCGGTATTGCGCTTGCTGCGCCCGAAATCAAAAGTTTTATATCCTCTTTCACAAGCGCGCCGCATCAATTCCCAGTACATGAAATCATTCCCAGCTACATCCCTTGCTTCGCTAGTACCTCCCCCGTAATAAGGCAATACCTCGTCGCGAAAGTAAAAACTCATCACACCGCTGATGGCGCGTCCTCCCTTGAGAATGATCATAAGTTCACAGTCCTCGGCGAATATCTCTTTGAGAAGCAAAAAGTATCTTTTAGAAAAGACCGGGGTGCCGAGACGGTGAACGCTTGCTGAATAAGCTGAGAAAAAACGTTCAGTATCCTCATCTATAGTACTTTGCAAACCAGCTTTGATACCCTTGCGCACCATTGCGCGTTGCTTGCGCGGTATGGCCTGCATGTTTTGCTCCACTTCTGGATCTATGCCCTTGCGAAACGTTACGTACAAATCCTTGGTGGGCCAGTCCGGGTGCAGCATCCTCAGGTTCCGGTATTCCAGATAGTCAATTTTAAGCCGCGAAGCCAGCGCTTGTGCGGCGCAGTCGAGCGCTTCCCGGCTGGATTCAGAGATTGCGGCGATGCCACCGTAGACGCAAAATGGAAGAGAGCTCAAGGAATGACCAAAGAAACGACTATTGATTTCTGCCAGCGGCAGTACACCCTGAATTTGCCCCCCTGATTGGGCATATAGGAACCAGGTTTTATGACCCAAGGCGCGTTCGATGACCGTTTTCCAACCGGCACGATGGAAGAAAGTAGCCTCTGGGCAGGCCGATACAAATTCATCCCATCTTTCCATATCCTGTGGTTGCAGCGCATGTACAGACACAGACGGCGTGTCAACTCGAAGAGAGGAAGCCTGATCCTCCTGGAAGGCGTCAACGATACAACTCATGCGCGTTATTCCAGAAAAATCCGATCGATGCGATCCCATCTGAAGTCCCGGGTCAGGGCCTTGATACGCTCCTCCATACGATGGAGATTGTAATAGTGACGGAAGCGTGTTTTCATGTTGATACCCTTCTGGCGCGGCTGCTTATGGTTTATCTCCCAAGGATGGAAATAAAAGATTGCAGAGCGGTGTTCTAGATGGTTCAGTCTCTGTAAGAACCATCGCGAAACCGGGTAAGGCCAAAGCCTGAAATAGCCGCCGCCGCCAGCGGGGAGGTTTCGGCTGAACAGGCGCATGGTAGTAATTGGCAATTCCAACAAACCATGATGAGGACGTGGATGATGTGCGAAGCGGGGAGCATCCGGCATACCGTAATGGTCATGCTGGATAGGATAGATACTTGAGCTGTAGCGATAGCCGGCTTCCTCAAGCACATCCAGGGCCCATAGATTATGGCGGCCTATGGAAAAGCTCGGTGCACGATAACCGATCACCGCTTGACCGCCAATATCTTCAAGAAGACTTTTGCTTCGAATGACATCCTCGCGAAATTCATGAGGTTTCTGATCAGAGACACGGTGGTGAGCCCAACCATGGCTAGCAAGCTCGTGGCCGCTTGCGACGATGCGCTTTACCATGGCAGGATAACGATCAGCGATCCATCCCAAGGTGAAAAAGGTGGCTTTGGTGCATTCATCATCCAGCAAAACAAGAATGCGGTCGATATTGAGTTCCACTCGGCAAGATATGGACGTCCACGATTCCCGCGGAATGTGGGGCGCAAACGCCGAAACCTGAAAATAGTCTTCAACGTCGACAGTCATCGCATTGCGCATCGCTGATGAGTTCATTTAGCCACGCTCATGGGCGACTTCGCTGTCAGCTCTGCAAATCATTTTCCAACTGTCCATAAGCACACAATTTCTGACGCAAACTATTCATGAATATCAATCCGGGGAGTGAAGTTGAGATGCCGATTAAACTTTGTCTTTCCGAAGGGTCTTGTTTACACCGGCCAAGGAAAGTATCTGTTTAAGCAGTTGCAGCAAAGAGACTGCGGATTCCTCCAGCTTTGCCACCCGGTTCTCCATGCGTTCCAGTTGAGCGAGATGTTCTACGCTCTGAAGCGCGGACGCGGTATCAACCTCGTCCGGCAGATTAGCCGACACAATGGGGATTTCAAACTCTTGCTGAATATCATGAATGACTTCGTCGACTTCGGAGCCTCCAAAACCATGCAACTGTTCCAAGCAACCCATCAGCAAAAGGCGGTCGCATAATGCATTGATTTTTCTTGGAATACCATCGGTATAATCGTAAATAACTGCAAAGGCATTCTCATCAAAAGATGGATCACCGCGCCAGCCCGCGGTATTTAGCCGATGTTCTATATAAGATCTTGTTTCCGATAAGTCCATGGGTCCAAGATGGTAAGTCGCGGTCACTCTTTGCCGCAATTGTTGCATATCGCCGCTCAGTAAAGTCTTCCGGAATTCAGGCTGACCGAGCAGGAACGTTTGTAGCAGTGGTTTATCATCTGTTTGAAAATTGGAAAGCATTCTTAACTCTTCCACGGTGCGGGGAGAAAGATTCTGCGCTTCATCTACCACAAGAAGTGCGCGCTTTCCTTGCTGATCACATTGACGGAAGAACTGCTCGAGCCTGATCAGGAGAGAAGCCTTATTGGAATTTTCTTGAGGCAGCCCAAAAGCTGCAGCGACCATTCTCAAAGTGTCGTCTGAGTCAAGATGGGTATTGACTATTTGAGCAGCAAGGATTTTCCCGGACTCCAGCTTACGAAAAAGATTGCGTACCAGCGTGGTCTTGCCGGCCCCTACCTCGCCCGTAATAACGATAAAACCCTCTCCCTGTGAAAGTCCATACTCAAGATAGGCCATGGCACGTCTGTGACCCTTACTGCCATAGAAAAAGTTTGGATCAGGTTTCAGTTGAAACGGCTTGACTCTGAATCCGTAGTATGAATCGTACATTCGTCTCTTTCCGCTAAAAACTCATGTTTAGGGAAGCGATAATGGCATTTTCACTGTATGCTCCTCCAGCCTGGTTGGAGCTCCGTTCTTGATGGCGAACTTGAATCATGCCATTCAAACTGGGCTGAGCCTGCCATAATTGTCTTGTCATGCTCAGACTGATTAGTTTTAAATCATCTACTCTACCGACAGAAAGATAGCTAAATCTTGTCAATGCGAGATTCAGATTGGCTCTTGTCAACTCAGAAATTCTGTAACTCCATAATGCATTGGCACCGCTTTGTCTTGTGTGGTTGAGCAGTGCCGGGTTCACCCCATTGACCAGACTGGCATCCACGGACGCTGAGGACCATGCCTGGCGCGTCATATCGAATACTCGGAGTACGACTGTATTACTTGCGCCGTTCATAGTAACGGACGCCTGCAGAACTTTCTGTAGAAAGAGCTGATTAGTTAAAAAATTGGTTGGGCTAAAATAGGAACCTGAAAGTCCGAGGCCAGTAAGCGCATTACTGCTTTGTTGGATAAAATCTGGGCTAGCGGTAGGGTTCTGAGCTGCAAGAAGCTGGCCTAGAGAGCCTCCCAAGGTGGCCGAGGACCCAAGGCCAGCCTGCTGGTTGAAGGTTGTAATATTTTGATCATAACTCGCATTCCATACGGTCAGACGCGTACGATGACTGACCAGAAGAGAATAAGTAGGACCGAAAAATCTCTGGCCAACGCTTGCCACAATGCTCGTTCTCTCGCTCGGTATCCATGAAAAACCAACTGTCCAGGTGGGACTTGAAGGGCTGCCTCTGATCGAAATAAAGCTATTTCTTTCGTAGCCGCCGCTCGCTGTCAAGCCGAATTGGTTCGTCACCATATAACGAAGATTTGCGATAGACCGCTCCAACTCGACAGTCCGGTTGCTGTTATCAAAGTGGACCATCTGATGGCTGTAGTTTAGGCCCCAGTTAAGTGTACTGAAGGCAGTACCGCTATTCAGACCTCCTTGAAAACTGTCCCCCTGACTGTTGCTAAGCGCGTTCGAACTTGAGTTGACCGTATTGTGGGTGTAACGTAGCTCGGTCGTAGCAAAATTCTGGAAGCGATGGCGAATATAAGGACTGACATTAAGAGCCAATATATTGACCCGGTTACCGGTGACATTGACATTGTCAACGGCCTGCGGTCCGAACAAGGTAGCATTTTGCTGAGAGTTCATGGCCCTACCATCCACGAAAAAAAAATCTTCAAGCAGCTCAACAGTTCCACGAGCATTCAGTTGCTGCCTTGTTCGCGTAAAGTTGCTGTTATTCGCGTAGATTAGATTATTCATCGTATAATCTATATTGACATTAAAGCGGCGGCCCAACCCAATCACCGATATACCAGGATTGAGCTGAGTAATGAAATCGCTTTTTTGAAGATCACCTCGCGTGAATGTCACATTGTCGGTATAAGTTTCGAGCAAAGTCATCTGGGGACGAAATCTCCATCCACCTTCGGTGACGGGGGGTGGTTCATCGCGAGACTGGGCCAGTGGACGCATGACCTGCCCATAAGAATAAGACGACAGTAACAGCATTGCCGTGGCGGCAAAGCAAGCGACCGGGAACAAACCTCTGTGGCATTTCTTATTCTCAGGCAGGTTCATGGTAATAATAACCATAGTATTCTCCGCCGGAGAATGATCTGGCTTTATTGTAGATCAAATTGACGACATCGCATGACTCGATCTGCCGAAGCGTTTCCTTGACTGTCTGCTGCGACGTCGTTTCGGCCTCCACCACCAGAACAATTTGCCCCATCTGGCTTGCCAGTACGCGCGCCTCGCTCGTTAATAGCAATGGTGGAGAATCAAAAATAACGACACGATCGGAATAACGTTGCGCAAGCTCTTTTAGTAACGCTCCCATACTCTGGCTTGCCAACAGTTCAGTTGAATGTGAATGCCGTTTCCCTGCCGTGAGTAAGGTAAGTTTCTCGATGTCAGTTTTAATCAGGACATCTGCCATATCAAGTTTTTCGTCGAGCAAAAGATCCAGCAGGCCTCTTTCTGTCCCGAGCCCTAGAATCTTTGGTACCGTGGGCCGCGCCACATCAGCATCGACGAGTAGAACCGTACGATCCATTTCCATTGCTATGCTCATCGCCAGATTAACGGTACAAAAACTTTTACCTTCTCCTGCGAGGGCGCTGGTTACCATAATCAGGTTACCATTTTTAATCATTCCCGCGCCCTTGTTGAACGCATTGGTGAGCAGGGGTCGCTTGATTACGCGGAATTGCTCAGCAATTTGCGTCCTTCCATCATCTGGCGTGACAATACCATACTGACGCATTTTGCTAAGACTGAGTGTAATTCGTTTTGAGGTAGAGGCTGACGAAAGACTCTGGTGGGTCTCATTCATGGAGATATCACTTTTATCACCGTGCTCATAGCCAGAATTTCTGGAAGCGCCCGAGGGTATCTGGTTGACGCTGGCTTTTCCTTCCTGTTCAAGCTTACCCGCAGCTTTTTCAATAATGCTCACGCTTTCTCCGATGGTATCTAATTGGATCTCGCACCAAATGGTGGTTATCTATGTGCTCTGCGTAACAAATGTTTAGGCGGAATCAGCGATTATTGATTCCATGTGCCATTAAATGGCAGCAGCGACAGTCATCCTCGAGGGCATGTTAATTTATAAAAGCCCTGAGTTAAACCATCCTTATCATTAGTGCACCATACAAACCCAACAGAGACAGCAGAGAAAGACCGAAGGCGTATAGTCGCTTCTTACGCTTTATTTTTTCCTGATCAGTCCAGATCATGGGAATCGAACCCAAGATTGGTCTACCGGTTATTTCACGCAGGCTGGCCTGACTATGAAAGGTGGGCCGGATCTGACTGATAACGAATGCTATCCCGATCCCAACTAGTAGCGATCCCAAAAATACGATGGAAAACAGTTTGGTGCGATCTGGCCCCACGGGTAGATCCGAAACCGTTGGTGGATCAATGATTCTGAATGACATCAAATCGGCAGCGGAACCTAGTTCGCCTGATATCTTTGCGGATTCACGACGTTCAAGAAGTTTTTCGTAATTGGATTTGTTCACTTGGTAATCGCGGTTGAGCTGAGCAAGCTCTGCTTCCACCTGAGGTACCGCGTTGCTCAGAGACTTTAAGCGATCGTAACGTGAAGCATATTCTTCTACACGAGCTCTCATGGAAGCAACATCGGCTTCGGCTTCCGCGAGTGCCACGTTAAGCTGCTGTAGCATAGGGCTATAATTTTTCCCCGGATCAGCACTAGGTTTTACAAGCTTTGCTTCTTCTTTCTTACGCTCCTCGAGTTGAGCAACCAAGCGTTTCGTTGAAATAATATCCGGATGCAGTTCGGTAAAATTCAACCTTAGAGCATCCAGATTCTTGTTCAACAAATCGATTCTTGAATCAAGCTCCACATTGACTATGGATGAAGCTGAATCACTTTGGTCCACCATGAGAACGGGGTCATCGCCGGTAATTTGCCGCCTGATTGCATCGCGAGCATGTTCGGCCTCCCTTAATTCCAGCTTTGTCTTATTAAGATCTTCCAAAGCCAGGGATAATTGGGCGTAATAATCGTTCCCTTGCTGCGGCATCATTCCGATGTTTTTTTGTTTGAATGCCTTGAGATTATTTTCGCCAACAACCAATTTCTCTTCATAACTCCGAATTTGCTCATCAATAAAACGAATAGCCGAAGAAGAATCTTGTTTATCCCCCAGGCCTCCTTCGACAAAAATGGTTAACAAAGATTGGACAACATCCTTGGCGAGTTTCGGATTCTGGTTGTTATAGTGTATTGTAAAAAGATTATCGCGTCCGGCCGCTCCCAGCTTGATATTATCCATAAGACCCTTAACAAGCTTTTCCTGATCCTTCAAGTCTTTCGCTTTAATATCCAGGTCAACCATGCGCACGACTCTTTCAACATTCGGACGGCTAATTAAAGTACGGCTCATGATGGAAACTTGTTGCTGCAAATCCGGAGAAATCGTCATACCTGCCATCAGTGGTTTTAACACATTCTGTGTATCTACGTAAATTCTCGCCGATGCCTGGTAATCATCAGGCAGCTTGTAAACTATAACCCATCCTGCAACAGCTACGATCCAGGCAGCAGTTACCGCGATCCAGCGATATTTCCATACCCCCTTCAAATACACAAACAGTTGGGTTGTCAGCTCCTCCATGATATCAACTGTTCCTTAGAAAGAAGTTATTTGGCCTTATGCCAATACGATTCTTGGCATGTGTTCTCGTAACGCTCTGATCATGGGTATCCAAAGACCAGATTACTTCCATTTTCATTTATAATCCCTTCGTCACTTCATTTCGATAGTAAGACCCTACGCATCCAAACTCGCGCCCATTCAACCATTTTATAAAACCAAATGATAAGGCGGGCGGGCTTTCTTGGCGAAAAGCTATGGATTGTAGGTAGCCGATTTTGCCTGTTAATGAAATTTGGTAAAAAGAGCGGCCGCCGCTACATCCTGAACAGTCCCTTTGGCACCAATCCGACAGCCCTAAAGAAACTTTTATCATCGCACAAGGCAAGTAGGTGGCGGATCAAGTAAATATTGTTATGACAGGAATCAGAAAAAGCTTTCCGGTATAACTAAAACATCACCTTGGCGCATGGGCACGTTAGCGGAAATATCGCCGTCTCTAATCAGATCATCCAACCGGACGCTGAACTGTCGCTGTTCCCCATCTACCCTGCGAATAATTCTGGCCTTATTCCCAGCAGCGAAATCTGTTATGCCGCCTACTGCAATCAGGACATCCATTAGCGTCATTTCTTCGCGATATGGGAGCGCCTGAGGCTTGGTTGCCTCCCCTATGACGCGGATTTGCTCGGTATAGGGCCCAATGAACTCTGTCACGATAACTGTTACGACCGGTTGCTGAATGTACTTGGATAATGCCTCTTCAATATCACGCGCCAGCTGCGTCGACGTTTTTCCGCTAGCGGGCAGATCTTCGACTAAAGGAGTTGTGATTTTTCCATCCGGTCGAACGGGAACGGTCATGGAGACTTCCGGGTTGCGCCAGACAATAATATCTACGTTGTCGCCGGGACCGATAAGATAGTCGTGTGCAAGATATTTCTCATCAGGATTAAGAGGAGGATACGTTTTGCAGCCACCAATGAAAAGAACAGGAAATAAGATAGCAAAACAGGCCAGCCATTTTATGGTGATATGCGGAGCGTTCACTTGGATTTCCTTTTTTTGTTTATTCAAGATGCGTTGGAGCCCTGGAACATTACACAGGCAACCCACTATTGACGAAAATAAAAATGCTAATAAGTAAATATTTTCCGTAAAAATTATTCTGGTTCAAGTACGCCCGACTATCTCGCGAGGTGTGCACAAATCCAAAGGCCTTGATCTATAATCCATTATAGCATTTTACGCAGCATCCGTAGCTATCCGCTTATGACCTCGGCCTAGGAAACGAAAGGATGGCTCTGTAAAGAATCACATAAGCGTCTTCTGTATTAACCATACTTGCATCGTACCAATTCCAGCAACAAGAGCAAATTGGACTTTGGTACACCTCTAAAAACAGATCTGCCAAGAGCTTGATACGATCTACTTGGCGACGCCGTATGCCTGACTTTCACTCGCCAGCACCATGTTTATGCCTTGTTTCGAGGCGACCGGTAAAATATATTGCCCCCCTCCAACGCTCATTACAAATATTCCCGTACACATATTCACGCACCGTGTGATGAGCGGTCGTTAAAGCAGCGCCCGCAAACACATCAGTCGCGGCCCCGGATGCAATTTATGCGCATTGAAACCACTCGTGGCGCCTCGACACGAATTCGATCACACGGATTCGCCGTACGTGCAGCGCTTACCCTATAATGCATCTCATCCGTTATATCCTTACTCAGCCAACAGGCCGAATTCTGCCTGGATCATCTTTGTATAGCATCTGTGACGAGAACTTCCTGAAAGCCTAGCCTCTTCTTAGCTCACGTTTTGATCGAATCAGCGAGCCCAGCTTAAATCAATACTCTATCCACTATCTCGGAATCAGTTAACAGAGCTGACCCATCTTTGGAAATTTTTTTGTATAGCCCTAATCATACCGGTTCTGCCGATATAGATCACTTTTCTCTCAATCTCGCCGATGAAGTCGCAACATTGGCGCTTGGCGCAGAAATCGCAGCAATATTGCGTCCCGGCCTTATCATTTTTCTCTCCGGAAATCTTGGCGCAGGCAAAACTACGCTCACCCGAGGTATCTTGCGCGGTCTGGGGCATAAGGGAAAAGTAAAAAGTCCTACATATAATTTAGTTGAAGTTTATAAATTTTCTAGGTTATACTTCTATCACTTTGATTTCTATCGTTTCGATAGTCCTCTTGAATGGGAAGAGGCAGGTTTCCGCGACTATTTTTCTGGCGGATCAATCTGCTTGGTGGAATGGCCGGAAAGAGCGGGTGAAGTATTACCCACACCCGATTTGAAGCTTTCTTTCCATATCACCGCAACAGATCAACGCCGCATTGAAATTCAGGCACATACAGAGGCGGGTAAACGGTGTTTAAAGTATTGGCAAACCCTGAAAAAACCCTGATCGTCCCTCATTGCTATCGGCTTTCCGTTCCGTTCGTCACCTGTTGGTTAATCGCAATTCTTCTCTTATCACTCTGCAATTCCGTTTTTGCTAACACGCTGGTCAGCTCCGTTCGAGTATGGCCATCGCCGGAGTATACGCGGCTCACACTGGAATCCGCCTCGCCTATTCAGTATTCACTTAGTATGGCAAGGGATCCGAATCGCGTGGTGATTGACTTGGAACATGTCAGGCTCAGCTCGGAACTCGAAAACCTGCCCGGCAAGATCGATGCTTCCGATCCCTATATACGTGCAGTGCGTATCGGACGTTTTAAGCCGACCATATTGCGGCTAGTGCTGGATCTCAAAACTGATGCCGTACCGCAAGCATTTGTGCTCAAACCCGCAGGTGATTACGGTTACCGTCTCGTGCTGGACATATATCCGGCTATTCCACTCGATCCACTGATGGCGTTACTGAATGAGAATACCACGGCTATGTTGCAGCCAGACGTCAATGCGGAAACCAAGTCAAATATAAAGGCAAACAGCAAAACCGCAAAGAATATAGAAACCCTTAGAAAAAATAAACCAGATACGATACGACTTATAACTGTGGCTATCGACCCAGGACATGGTGGCGAGGATCCTGGCGCAATAAGCCGTAGCGGCACCCATGAGAAAGATATCACATTGGCGATCGCCAAAAAGCTCAAAGCCAAGATAGATAAGGAACCGAATATGCGTGCGGCTCTGACCCGGGAAGGCGATTACTTTATATCGTTGCCGATGCGGTTGGTAAAAGCACGCCAGTTGAACGCCGATTTGTTCGTATCCGTGCACGCCGATGCCTTTATCAAACCGCATGCGCGTGGGTCCTCCGTATTTGCACTGTCCGAGCGCGGCGCCACTTCCGCGGCTGCCCGCTGGCTTGCAAAAAAAGAAAACGAAGCGGATTTAATCGGCGGAGTTAATCTGGACATTAAAGATCCCTATCTCAAGCAAACTCTGCTGGATTTGTCTCAAACAGCCACTATCAATGACAGCGTGAAGCTCGGCCGGGAAGTTCTCTCGCAAATCGGCGATATCAATCATCTACACAAGAACGAGGTCGAACAAGCGGGTTTCGCTGTACTCAAGTCCCCCGATATTCCTTCGATCCTGGTAGAAACCGCTTTCATCAGTAATCCGGACGAAGAAAAAAAACTAAAAAACGCTGCCTATCAGGATAAGCTGGCTGACGCGATGCTGGCTGGTATCAAGCGCTATTTCGCCAACAATCCTCCACTGGCGCGTTCAAAAATGGTATTGCTGGAATGACTTCCTTTTATCGTGGTGAAAATGGTGAAAGTGCTGGAAATGCTGGAAGGCGCCAGGTGGAAGTCAGCTACGATGTGGATGCTTTACGACTGAACGACCGTGTTAATCTCCCTTGGCAAGCGCAACTCCGACAAGGCTTCCAATGTACTGATTCGCGACAGGGAACAAAAAGGTATCGAACTGCGCCCACAGATGGAAATCATTGAGAGACGCATGTTTCTTCGTTTTCCGTACCCTCCCGCGGGCATAAAATAAATTATTTGCGAGGCTCTTCTATAGTGCCCATGTGAAAACCTAACTTTCCTTGGCGACGTTCCTCAAAGTAACGCTTCAGAGGCTCGCGGATAATACGGAAAGCCAGTATATTCCAAGGAATTTCGGTCTCTTCAAAAAGCTGGACATCCAGGCTTTCGATTCCTGGTTTGAATTTCAGATCCAGCAACTGAGCGCGAAATAAAACATGCACCTGGTTGATATAAGGCAAGTTATAAATGGCGTAAAGTGGTCCCATCTCTACCCGCGCATTGGCCTCTTCCAGGGTTTCACGTGCAGCGCCCTGGGCAAGTGTCTCGGCATTTTCCATGAAACCCGAAGGGAGAGTCCATAAACCATGGCGAGGTTCGATAGCTCGGCGGCATAATAGTATCCTTTCCTCCCACTCTGGTATGCACCCCACCACAATCTTCGGGTTCTGGTAATGAATAACGCTGCATTCGGAGCACACATAACGAGGCAATGTATCGCCTTCGGGAATGCGCAATTCCACTCGAGTGCCACAGTTGCTGCAGTATTTCATTATCCCCTCACTTCTTTTTTGAACGGTGAGCTCTCATTCAGTTCGTTCTGATAATAAGTTACGTCCTGCGCCTCGCGTTCGAGATAATTTCGGAGAGCGGCGGCAAATTCCGGATGCGCCAGCCAGTGCGCCGACCAGGTACGAACCGGAAGAAAGCCACGTGCAAGCTTATGCTCTCCCTGTGCGCCGCCTTCGAACAATGCGATACGACGTGCAATGCAGAATTCAATAGCCTGATAGTAGCAAGCTTCAAAATGCAATCCCGGCATAAATTCGGTCGCTCCCCAATAGCGTCCATATAACGTATGGGAGTTATACAGGTTGAATGCTGCGGCAATGGGTAAATTATCCCGCAATGCCAGGATCAACAGTACATTTTGGGGCATGGTTTTGCCAAGCCGTACGAAGAATTCCAAGTTGAGATAGGGCGCTGAATGATGATCGCGATACGTTTTATTGTAGCAGTCAACAAAAAAACGCCAGTGACTGTCCGTAAGATCATACCCTGATAGCCATTGAAAACGGGCGCCCAAATCACGCACCTTCCTCCGCTCCTGCCGAATTTTCTTGCGTTTATGATGGTTCATTCCCTCCAGAAATTCGTCAAAGTCTTCGTAGCCCGGTTCCGCCCGATTTTTCCAGTGAAATTGGATACCATATCTCAACGCCATGCCTGCTGCCTCCATTTCCCGCGCTTCAAGCTCTTGAGGAAACAGACAATGAAAAGATGAAATCCCTGCCTCAGCGTTTCTATCCGCAGCTATTTCCAGTACCGCCGAGACAAGTAACGTACGATGTTCTGCCGTCTCCGCCATCAGGCGCCGTCCAGTCACAGGACTGAAAGGTACCGCACTCAATAGTTTGGGATAATATGGATAGCCGTGGCGTTGATATTCATTTGCCCAAGCCCAGTCAAACACATATTCACCATAGGAATGGCTTTTCAAATAAAGCGGCATTGCGCCACGTAAGGTATCTCCCTCCCATAAGGTGACAAATTGCGGTAACCAGCCGGTGCTTCTTGAGGCGCAGCCGGTTTCATGAATAGCGGAAAAGAATTCGTACTGTAGAAAGGGGTCGTCTCCAGCAAGCGCATTCCAGGCGATGGCGGAAACTCTATCAAGAGAATCGATTATTTTTATTTCAAATTTGGGAATCATGAGAGATTGTCGCGCTTGAGCCATTCATGCGCAAGACCGCGCAAGATATCTCATTCTGGTATTATTCAGGGACTCTGAATAAGCCCCTTGAAGCGCAAAATCCGGACAGCCTCACTATGAAGCTCGCTATCGCGCAGATCAATTGTTCAGTCGGCGACCTTGAAGGTAACACCCGCAAAATACTTGATTATGCCAATCGGGCAAAAAATGCAGGCGCGGAGTTGGTCATTGCACCCGAATTGGCGCTGGCGGGCTATCCACCGGAAGACCTGTTATTGCGCAAAGGATTCCGTGTTGCATGCGGCAATGCCCTTACGGATCTGGCCAAGGAAATAAACGGTATAACGGCGCTGGTGGGTCATCCGCAACTTGCCAACGGCAAACTCTACAACGCTGCTTCAGTGATAGCCAATGGCAAAATTGCTGCCACATATCTCAAGAATCAGCTTCCCAATGACTCTGTTTTCGATGAGCGGCGTTATTTCGAGTCGGGCTCCGATCCCTGCGTATTCGAACTGAACGGGATAAAATTCGGCATTAATATTTGTGCCGATATCTGGGAAAAGGACGCTGTAAAGCGTGCCGTGGAGGCGGGAGCCACCCTGCTGATCGTGCTGAATGCGTCCCCTTACAACATGCGCAAGCGAGCCTCGCGTTACCAGATAGTACGGCAGCGTATCCGCGAAACGGGAATTTCCTTCGTTTATGTCAATCTGGTAGGTGGACAAGATGAGCTGATATTCGATGGTGCCTCTTTTGCAATGAACGGCAAAGGCGAACTTACCCATCAATTAAGTGAGTTCACGGAAACCCTCGGCCTGATTGAATTGCAAAACAGTACCCTAGTACATGGAGAAATCACACCACCGGGTACTCTGGAAGCGAGCGTTTATGGGGCGTTGTGCCTTGGCCTTAAGGATTACGTTGGAAAGAATGGCATACCTGGCGTGTTGCTGGGACTTTCCGGTGGAGTCGACTCGGCGCTGACGATGGCAATTGCGGTAGATGCGCTGGGGGCCGGCAAGGTCGAGGCGATAATGATGCCGTCACAATTTACCGCCGATATAAGCTTGCTGGACGCACGAGCGATGGCCACGACATTAAATGTGCGTTACAGCGAGCTTCCCATCAAACCGCTGCTGGACAAATTCCTGGGTACGCTGGCCGGACAGTTCCATGAGCCACCCTATCATAACCAGCCGGATACTACCGGGGAAAACTTGCAAGCGCGTATACGTGGAAGCTTACTGATGGCGTTGTCAAATAAATATGGTTCTATTGTGCTCACCACCGGGAACAAATCCGAAATGGCGGTTGGTTATTGCACGCTGTACGGCGATATGGCGGGCGGCTTTGCGATACTGAAAGATATAAGTAAAACCATGGTTTACCAGCTTTGCCACTACCGTAATACGCTCGGAATTGTTATTCCGGAACGCGTTATCAGACGCGCGCCCTCAGCCGAATTGCGTCCGGACCAAACCGATCAGGATAGCCTGCCACCCTATGATGTGCTCGACGCCATCGTTGAAGCCTATATGGAAGCTAATTTGTCATTGCAGGAGATACTCGACATGAACTATACCGAAGCTGACGTACGGCGTGTAGTGCATCTTATCCGCCAGAGCGAATACAAGCGTCGTCAATCGCCGCCTGGCATTCGTGTCACGCGGCGAGCTTTCGGCAAGGACTGGCGTTATCCGATTACATCTAAATATAAGGATGAGTTTTAATAGCGTTAGGCAATCAATGGGGATTCAAGCTTCCGGAACCTCGTATAATCCTACGCACGCTGCTGACAGCTATGATCGCAATTTGCAATAAAAAGTACAATTAAAGGAACGCATCATGAAAAAAATTGAGGCTATTATCAAGCCCTTCAAACTTGACGAAGTGTGCGAAGCCCTCAACGAAATCGGCGTAAGCGGCTTAACCGTCACTGAAGTTAAAGGGTTCGGCAGGCAAAAAGGTCACACTGAACTCTATCGAGGCGCAGAATATGTAGTGGATTTTCTACCGAAGATAAAGATCGAAATCGTGGTGGCTGAAACACTGGTGGATAGTATTATCGAGACAATTGTTAACATTGCGCGAACCGGCAAGATTGGTGACGGCAAGATTTTTGTCACCCGCATCGAACAGGTGGTTAGAATCCGCACGGGCGAGACGGACGAGGCAGCGATTTAGAGCCACTCATCAAACTGCCTGTGCCTCTATCGGACAATGATCAGCATCAGGTAAACTCAAACCTGGAAAAATTTGAACTATCTGCTTTTCCGATGAATTAGCATCTTTTTATTCAGTCGTTTCACATTTCTCATTTTAGGTTCCATCACTGCATGATGGAACTTCGCTTGAGAACAGTTATCTTATCCCTGATGAAATTTCGCTATCTAATGAACATTTCGCCGCTATTGTTTGCGGCGAATGTTCTTGCTGGCGAGTTACCTGATCTCGGCGATGCCTCTCAGGCTACCATTTCGCCACGTCAGGAACGGGAGCTCGGTCTGCAGATTATGTCCGAAATTCGTGCCGACCCCAGTTACCTTGATGATCCTGAAATTGCCGGCTATCTTACCAATCTTGGCAACAAACTGATTCTGGGTTCCCGCGAAGCTCGTCCCGATCAGGAGTTTGAGTTCTTTGCCGTGCAAGACCCCGCGATCAATGCGTTTGCGCTGCCTGGCGGCTTCATGGGATTCAATACGGGCCTTATCCTTACGGCGCAAAGCGAATCGGAACTCGCGGGTGTAATGGCGCATGAACTCGCGCACGTCACTCAAAAACATCTCGCACGCATGATCTCCGGGCAAAAATACAGCATGCTGACCTCTCTGGCAGCGGCAGCGGCAGCAATTCTGGCTTCACGTACAAATCCTCAGGCGGGAGCAGCTATTTTAGTAACCTCGCAGGCTCGCCAAATTCAGTCGCAACTCGATTTCACCCGTGACCACGAAAAAGAAGCCGATCGCATCGGCCTGAGTATACTGGTCAGTGCTGGCTTCGATCCGCGTGGGATGTCGGAGTTCTTCGAACGTCTTCAGAAAGCCGGACGGTTCCAGGAAAACGGCGCCCCTTCATATCTGCGCACGCACCCAATTACCTATGAGCGTATTGCTGACATTGAGAACCGAACTCACGACATGTCTTACCGGCAGGTTCCCGACAGCATCGACTTCCAGCTGGTACGAGCCAAACTGCGTGCATCCATGGAGCAACCAGCAGATGCGGTAGAGTATTTCGACTCCGTTTTGAAAGATAAACGTTATACCAATGAGTCCGTGGAGCGTTATGGACTGATCAATGCCTTATTGCGATACAGAAAAGATGCCCGTGCGGATAAAGAATTGATACTGCTGTATGAGAGCTTACAGCCCGGCAATGCCAGTGAAGAACTGGAAAATCATCATCTTGGCGCAACTATCCGGATCGCACGCAAGTTGCTTCCATCGAGCCCCATGATCGAGACCCTTGCGGCCCGGGTCAAGCTTGCTACCGGGCAAACTACGGAAGCCTTCGAAATTTATCGGGCTGCACTACAAATATATCCGCAGCATCGAGCATTAATCTACGAATACGCCGATGCGCTGCTGCGTAATAATAGTGCCGACACCGCACTCAAATTTGTCAACCAGCAATTGCAGTTCACGCCCAACGACACTCGTCTTTACCGATTAAAAGCGCAAAGCTACGCGGCGCTAGGGGATCCGATGTCGCAGCACCGAGCCCAGGCAGAAGTTTATACTCGACAGGGCAATTTTCCGGCAGCCGTCGAACAATTGCAGATCGCATTGAAAAGTGATGAGGGGGATTTCTACCAGATGTCCAGCCTGGAAGCACGCCTCAAGGAATTGCGCGCACTGGCTGCCGCTAACAAGAAACAGAAGTCGGGTTGGTAATCATGGTGGCACAAGCCCGATCGGCAGAAACGATAGAAGAAGCTGAAGCTTAGATCAACTGCTTGCTGCATCAAGCCAGCGCATCGAAGACATGGAAAATGGTTTTGTCTTGTGTAACCATAACCTCGCGGCATTTCCTACCGTTGCAACCGAGGCATCCAAAGTAATGTCCGGATGCTGGGCGCAATCGCGCCGGTATCGCTAGTGGGGAGGTATCGGGACATCAGCGATATCGTGTTGGTAAGGCTCACCAACCAATGATTCATCATTCTCCTCGAAAACCACACCACGTTTAAGTCCGGGCTCATCCTAATAAGGATCGAGCTAGGTCTGGGTTATCCCCACCTAATTACTCCACCGTCACCGATTTCGCCAGATTCCGTGGCTTATCTACATCCGTGCCTTTTTGGAGGGCAACGTGATAGGCAAGCAGTTGCAAGGGGATAGTATGAAGGATAGGGCTGAGCGAGCCGGCATGCTCCGCCAGACGTATTATATGAACGCCTTCGCTTTCCTGAATGTGGGAATCGGCATCGGCAAAAACATACAGTTCGCCGCCGCGCGCACGAACTTCCTGCAAATTTGATTTAAGTTTTTCCAGCAGCGCGTCATTGGGAGCGATGGCAACCACCGGCATATCCTTGTCCACCAGTGCAAGAGGGCCATGTTTCAATTCTCCTGCGGCGTAGGCTTCGGCGTGGATGTAGGAGATCTCCTTGAGTTTGAGCGCCCCTTCCATAGCGATGGGATAATGCACACCGCGCCCGAGAAATAAGGCGTGGCGTTTCTGGGCGAATCCTTCTGCCCAGACCTTGACTTGTGGCTCCACTTGCAGCGCATGCTGCAATGCAACTGGCAAATGGCGTAACGCAGCGATAATCTCGTGTTCACCCTCGCCGGATAGTTTGCCGCGCAGTTTTGCCAATGTCATGGCAAGCAGCATCAGCGCCGCCAGTTGCGTAGTGAATGCCTTGGTGGAGGCTACGCCAATCTCCGGCCCGGCGCGGGTGAGGAAGCGCAGGTCGGTCTGCCGCACCAAGGCGCTTTCCGCCACGTTGCAGATGGCGAGACTGTAGCGATGCCCCAGTGATTTGGCGTAGCTGAGTGCAGCCAGGGTATCTGCGGTCTCCCCTGATTGGGATATTCCTACCACCAGCGCGTTGGGATTGGCTACCGGGTCGCGGTAGCGATATTCGCTGGCAATCTCGACATTGCAGGTCAATCCCGCCAAGGTTTCCAGCCAGTAGCGAGCGACCAGTCCGGCATGGTAGCTGGTTCCGCAGGCAAGTATCAGAATGCTGTCTGTACTTCTGAAGATATCGTCTGCTTCGCTTCCAAACAGTCTCGGAGAGATGGATTGGGCATTGAGCACCATTTCCAGCGTGTTCGCCACGACGCCCGGCTGCTCGAATATTTCCTTCTGCATGAAATGGGCATAGGGCCCCATATCCACTGCTTCATTGGTCAGTTCGCTTTCGTGTATGGGACGCACCACTTCCTTGCGCACACCGTCATGAAGGCTGACAATCCGGTAGCCATCGCGGCGCAGTTCGGCCACGTCGCCTTCTTCCAGGTAGATCATGTGCTTCGTCACCTGCAGCAGGGCGGAGGCGTCGGAGGCAGCGTAGTTGCCGGATTCGCTCAATCCCAATAACAGCGGCGCCCCATTGCGGGAAACGACGATACGCCCCGGATGCGCTTCTTCCATTACGGCGATGGCGTAAGCGCCCTGCAAGTCGTCCACGGAACGGCACACCGCCTCGAATAAATCGGGGGTTTCCTTCAGGTTGAACGTGATGAGGTGGGCGATGACTTCGGTGTCGGTGTCGGAAATGAATTGAAATCCCTCGTCCTGAAGGCGCAGACGCAATGGTTCATGATTTTCAATAATGCCATTGTGCACGACCGCCACTTTTGAAATTTCACCGGAGAAATGCGGGTGAGCATTGCGCTCGGAAGGTGCGCCGTGAGTAGCCCAGCGGGTGTGGGCAATGCCCACCTCACCATGAAAATTCTGCTCGTCCGCAAGTTTGCTGAGTTCGGCAACCCGCCCGGTAGTGCGCAATCGATGCAATCCGCCGTTCATCAGTGCAATTCCCGCGGAATCGTAACCGCGGTATTCGAGACGGCGCAAACCTTCCAACAGGGTGGGAACAATGTTATTTCTGGCTGCTGCACCGACTATTCCGCACATTGATAGCTTTCCTCTCTGCTTCGTTTTGGGGAGTTACAAGATTGAGAAAGTTCTGCCGTAACATATTTCATCTCTCGCCCTTCGGTTTTTTCACTGGCCGCTTCCATCCATCGATACTCATTTGTTTGGCCCGTGACAAGGTTAGTGTTTCCGGCGGCGTATCTTTGGTAATGGTCGAACCCGCGCCAATGGTGGAGCCTTGCGTCACCGTCACGGGTGCGACCAGTTGCGTATCGGAGCCGACAAAAACGTCGTCCTCAATGATCGTCTGGTATTTGTTAGCACCATCGTAGTTGCAGGTAATCGTCCCGGCACCGATGTTGACATTTTTACCCACTACAGCGTCGCCGATATAACTTAGATGATTCGCCTTGCTGCCTGCGGCAATAGTGCTGTTTTTGACCTCAACGAAATTGCCGATATGCACTTCGCTGGCAAGCCGGGTTCCGGGACGGATACGGGCGTAA